>NZ_CP097759.1:600000-790497 GCF_023586365.1 Blochmannia endosymbiont of Camponotus sp. | reverse complement strand
GATGGGGTATTATTTAAATTGATATTTGAAGAATTTTATTGATAAAATAAAAGCTCATACGTAATACTTCAAATCATATACTCTCTCCGATGCAATTTAAATCAAATTTAAATAACACAATTATATAACGTAATTTATCTATATTACGAGTTTAATGTAAAAAACATCATTTTAAGTTACAAACTACTTCAAATAATATTATTATTCTATTATGTTTAAATGCAATAAATATGCAAATATAATGCATTACGATGACGATGTCTTATCTTTCTCTCTAAAGAGAGACTAATATGGAAAACACCTACATCAAAAATTAAAAATATTTTTACTAATATTTCATGCTATTTTAACGATAACTAAAACTTTTATATGTTACACATAAACATGTGTACATAAAAATAAATACGATAAACAGTCGAAGAAATTATTAATAATTAATTTTTTAAATCCATAAAAAAACAACCCCTTCAAAAACAAAAATAAAAAACTCTTATTAATTTTAGACTAATATTTTAAAAAAACATGCATCTTACAGTGAAATACATTTCACGACGATTTATACTCAATAAATAATAATTTTAGGATTAAACAAAAAAACATATACATTCATAGAATTTTTGTGATAGTCTATCAAGAGATGCTCCAACAAAGGTCATTACAATAATGCAATAATTTTCTCATTATTTTCATGAAAAGAAAAAAGAAAAAAATACAAGTTGCCAAATGGATATTATCAATTAGTTTTACAATATTATTTGTTAGATTAATCTACGCTTCTATAAACTCCTGGAATTACCACAAAACCCATAATAACAATACTATTACTATTACTCCTACTACTATACATCTGAACAACAATGTATAATTATACTACTCCAAACATAATTTTTCATTATTTTACATACAAAAAATACACACATCCATAAATTAATATTTAATTAAATAATTTTTACATTCCCATCCTGATACCAAACAATATTAAAATAAAAACACAAATATAAGTAGATGTTTTACATCTACATTCAATACATAATTAGCATATATATCTATCTATATAGTTTTTAAGATGTATATGTTCACTTTTCATAACAAAATCATTATTACGAAAAATTTTTAGCGAACTATATCATACTACTGTAAAGATAATCGTTGTGCCAAAATAAAATCAATAACGGATTGTACGCCATGACCTGTTTTTAAATTAGTAAAAGACCATGGCAAACCTCTACGCATAAGATTTGTATCACGATTCATTATTTCCAACGACGCTCCCACATATGCAGCTAAATCAATTTTGTTAATAATTAAAAAATCAGAACGTGTAATACCTGGTCCACCTTTTCGAGGTATTTTATCACCGGCTGCTACATCAATAACATATAAATTTAAATCTGACAATTCTGGGCTAAAAGTAGCACTTAAATTATCTCCACCACTTTCAATAAAAATAATATCCAAATTATTAAATTTCGATATTAATTCTTCTACAGCTAATAAATTCATAGAAGCATCTTCACGAATAGCAGTATGTGGACACCCTCCAGTTTCTACTCCAACAATACGATCAGCCGATAAAGCATTCGCATCTATCAAAATACGTTGGTCTTCTTTAGTATAAATATCGTTGGTCACCACCGCTAATTGATAACTATCCTTCATTTTTTTACATAACACTTCAAGTAATGCAGTTTTACCTGATCCTACAGGACCGCCTACACCTATACGCAATGGTTGTTTATATTGATCTAATAACAAAGTATATTTCCCTCAATTAAAAATTGATTATCACATAATATATTTCAAATACGTATTTTTTATCAAAAATAAAATACTTTTAGGAACGAAATAATCGTGAATATTGTGTCTCATGACAAGAAGATGCTATAGATTGCAACGGAAGGCTACTGCCTAATTCATGATCTGTTATCATATCAGATTTCTTCCAATCATTCGGAAGGTGTTCCATCAAAGATCTTAATAATCTCTGAGCAGTTATTTGTCCAAAAGGCACTAATTTCAGCCCCGCCATTGTAGCAGATTCCAATATATTATAGGCATATCCTAACGCTAAATTTTCTAAAGAAATACCCCACGTACACCCTAACCATGCTATAGATGCTAACCCACTATGTTCTAAAGCCGATAACCAAGTCCCACCATCCATCAATGGATACCATTGCAATATTATTTTCGACAACGCTTTTCCACGTTGTTGTTCTTCTAATCTAAGTTCATGAGTATCGCGATAGGATAATACCCTTAATGCACATTGAAAAAAACTCATTTCATCTCTAATTTGGGTATAATAATAGCAACGCTTAAGCATCGGCCATTCTAAATAAATTAATGGCCCATCAATCCATTGTTGTTGCCAAGAATAAAAAGTTTCTACAGAATCAACCCAATTACACTCTACCGCCCACTCTAAACCTCGTGAATAAGCAAATCCTCCCACAGGAAAGTTAGAGCTAACCAATTGCATTAAAGACAAGACCGAACTAATACCATGATCAGCACACATAATTATAATAATATAAAACAATATTGATGAATTACTAATATAAATATTATTGTAGTCTCATTTCATTACAGAAATAACAATTTATAACAAACTCTGTGTGTCTTCATTCGAAATAATATTTATTTTGTTATACCAGCAATGTCGTTAAAATATATCCAATAAATACAATAATACATCGTATTGTAAGTCTTATTAATAATAATATTAAACGCCTACCTATATCACAAGCACCCATCCCTGTAATATATTGTGATTTCCAGTTACCATCACACACAATATCATTAAAGAGCAATAGGCACTATAAATCATATATACAATTCTTCATTGCTAACCAAATATTATAACACTAATAATTTCAGTTGCTGCCATCCCAATACCAAAAGACAACTGTTCAAAGCATCTAACAAACAACAACATCCATATCATATACATGTATCACATACGAACTATTTCTATTAAAACAGAAAATAACGTTGTGACATTGGTAATGCAGAAGCAGGCTCACAAGTTAATAACTCGCCATTAGCACGTACTTGATAAGTCTGAGCATCTACTTCAATAATTGGTTGCCAAGAATTATTAATCATATGCTTCTTTTGAATATCTCTGCAATGACGAACCTCACCAATCAAACTAACCAACTTTAAATAATCTATTAACTCTGAATTATAAGCAACTTGAGATAAAAAAGTCATGCGTGTAGCATATTTTGCTTTACCATGTGCGCCAAACATTAATCGATAATGTACTGGCTGAGGAGTAGGTATAGAAGCATTGGGATCTCCCATAGCAGAAGAGATAATCATGCCACCTTTAATTATTAACTCTGGTTTAATCCCAAAAAAAACAGGAGACCATAGTACTAAATCCGCTAATTTTCCTATTTCAACAGAACCAACTTCATGAGAAATTCCATGAGTTATCGCCGGGTTAATTGTATATTTAGCAATATACCGTTTTATGCGAACATTATCATCATATTTAGTAGCATCACCTAATAATGAACCTCTTTGTAGTTTCATCTTATGCGCTGTCTGCCAAGTGCGTAAAATCACTTCCCCAACTCGTCCCATAGCTTGAGAATCAGAAGAAATCATAGATAAAGCTCCAAGATCATGTAATACATCTTCAGCTGCAATTGTCTCCCTCCGAATTCTAGACTCTGAAAATGCCATATCTTCAGGGAGATTAGGATTAAGATTATGACAAACCATCATCATATCTAAATGCTCATCTATTGTATTAATAGTATAAGGCATAGTCGGATTAGTAGATGATGGCAACACATTATCAAACCCACACATACGTATAATATCTGGAGAATGCCCTCCACCTGCACCCTCAGTATGATAAGCATGTACCGTTCTACCTTTGATGGCGGACAAAGTATCCTCAACAAATCCTGATTCGTTTAAAGTATCAGTATGAATAGAAACCTGAATATCAAAACGATCAGCTACATTTAAACAACAATCGATAGCAGCAGGTGTTGCGCCCCAATCTTCATGCACCTTTAAACCAATTGCCCCTGCAATTATTTGTTCTTCTAAAGCATCAGGACAAGAAGCACTACCTTTACCGGTAAAACCAACATTGATAGGCAAGGTATCCCCTACTTGTAGCATACGAGATATAAACCAAGGGCCTGGAGTGCAAGTAGTAGCATTACTTCCTGTTGCCGGTCCAGTGCCACCTCCAATAAATGTAGTAATTCCAGAACTCAGCGCTTCTTCTATTTGCTGAGGACAAATAAAATGAACATGAGCATCAATTCCTCCAGCTGTAACAATTTTCCCTTCCGCTGCTATTATCTCTGTTCCAGGGCCAATAAATATCGTGACATCTGGCTGTACATCCGGATTCCCTGCTTTTCCAATACCTGATATACGACCATTATTGATACCAATATCCGCTTTTATTATCCCCCAATAATCAATAATTACTGCATTAGTCAATACTAAATCAACACAATCTTTACTACTCATTTGTCCTTGACCCATACCATCTCGTATAACTTTACCTCCTCCAAATTTTACTTCCTCCCCATACACAGTGAAATCTTTTTCTATTTTTATCCACAATTCAGTATCTGCTAATCGTACAGAATCACCAATAGTTGGTCCAAATAGAGAGGCATAATCATGTTTAGATAATAACATAACTAATCTAACTTTCCCATAATGGCTTTACAAAACCCATAAATTTTACATGCACCTGCGTATCTTACAAGTTCTACAGTCCTAAACTGTCCTGGTTCAAAACGTATTGCTGTTCCTGATGGAACATTTAAACGAAACCCACGAGCGATAACTCGATTAAATTTTAAAGCAGAATTAACCTCATAAAAATGAAAATGAGAACCAACCTGTATAGGCCTATCTCCATTATTTATAACGGTTACTAATACTTGTTGTCGTCCAACATTCAATTCTATATTTCCATGAGAAATATAGAACTCACCTGGTATCATAATATTATTAGTATCCTCATGCATGCATCAAATTATTGGATCATGTATTGTTACCAATTTAGTTCCATCACTAAAAGTAGCTTCTACTTGTACATTAGTAATCATTTCAGGCACTCCCATCATAACATCATCTCTAGTCAATACGTTTTTACCTATATCCATTAATTCCGCAACACTTTTCCCTTCACGAGCACCCTCCAAAATTACAGCGCTAATTAATGCTATCGCTTCTGGATAATTTAATTTCAACCCTCTATTTCGACGCTTTTCTGCTAACAATGCTGCCGTAAATAACAATAATTTATCTTTTTCACGAGGTAACAACTTCATAGATTTTCCTGACTTATGTCAGCCAAATACGAGGTAGTATAACTTTTCTTCCCATTATAAAAGGACGTATAGTATACCAAATATGATGAAGCATTTTTTTTAAATACTGATTATCATTACCCAATAATCGTACCACAAGAATCTCATCTAACAATGTAGCACCTCCAACTTGAAAATGTTTAACTGATGTTATTAATTTACGTACCTCATATAATATTTTTTTATCCGATGGAATAGCAAAAAGTAAAGCACTTATTCGGAATCCGCCTAACTTCATAACACAGTTTAATTCATTGATCCGCAAACGTTCCTGTAATCCAATCGAATCAGACAAACAAATATTTAAATGGACATCTACTTCTTCTGGATAAGTAGAACCGCCTAATGACAAATTTCCAAAGCATAACATATCAAATGATATAATTCTAGATCCTTGTTCTATAATAAAAGTAGTATCTATTTTTGCTTTAGATTTAGGAAAAAAAATACTGCCTTGAGGAACCCATTCTAAAGCAGTATTACGTTCTAGCTTAAACGTATGTTTCTCTACTGCATACATACCGTTACTACGATAAAACTTAGCAGCGCCTGGGGTCGTTAATAATACCCGGCTATTCGATTCCAATTTAACATCTAGTACTAATTTATCCCCTCCCACTAACCCACCAGGAGGATGTAATAAATACACATGCGGAGTATTATCATTTTCTGAATAAAAAACTTTTTTCACGTAAAACGGCCCAACATGCTTACATTTAGTAAGCACACTACGCCCACCACGTAAAGCAAAATTTAATCTTAACTCTCCTACCCAATCGTTAATAAACTTCTGGGATAATTCATCACTCATTAAAATGAAAATAAAATATTTTTAAAAATTAAAACAATAAATCCATTACAAGATATTATTAAAATAATAATAACCACATGAACTTTTATTAAACACTGTGAAGTAATTATTACGCATACACATCATGTATATATTTATTTTTAGGTAGAAATGTCATCTCTACACACCAAACATCATAAATCCACATAAATACAAATCCCTTATCACAGCATACTCATTTTATTTTACAAGTATTTATCACACACTCTTTCCATTTTGTCCAAATTTTTTCTATTGATAGATATTTACGAGTAAATTACAGTACTCCCACTATGGAAAGCGCATATTTTACATTGTTATCACATAAAATAATAAAAATACACAAAAATATTTAACCTAAATACTATATACATTTATTCCCATTCAATAGTAGCCGGAGGTTTCGAGGAAATATCATACACCACACGAGATACTTCCTCAACTTCATTGACGATGCGATTAGATACCTTATTTAAAAAATCATAAGATAAATAAGCCCAATGTGCTGTCATAAAATCTATAGTTTCCACTGCACGAAGAGCAATCACCCATTTGTACTTACGCTGATCACCCTGTATTCCTACTGAATGCGTTGGTAAAAATACTGCAAAGGCCTGACTAATTTTGGAATACAAATTTTCACGCTTAAGTTCTTCAATAAAAATAAAATCTACTCTACGTAAAATGTCGCAATATTCTTTTTTTACTTCGCCTAGTATTCTAATAGCTAATCCAGGTCCTGGAAATGGATGACGATAAACTATATCGTAAGGTATCCCTAAATCCAATCCAATACTGCGAACTTCATCTTTAAATAAATTTCTTATAGGCTCTAGTAATTGAACATTCGTAATTTCACAAAAACCACCTACATTATGATGTGATTTAATCACATTTTTAAAAGAAAATAAAGATACACCGGATTCAATAACATCTGAATATATAGTACCTTGAGCTAACCATTTTACAGCTACTAAATTGCGAATTTGCTCCTCAAAAACTTCTGTAAAAACTCTACCAATTATTTTTCTTTTTTTCTCTGGTTCGTTAACTCCAATTAAAGCATTAAAAAATCGTTGTTCTTTCGACAGATAAATAATATCTAAATTACAATTTTTAGCGCAAAAATTTTTAATTCGATCAAATTCACAATTTGATAATAACCCATTATCAATATAAATGCAGACAAATTGATGACCAATTGCGCGTCGTAATAGTAAAGCTGTAACAAGGGAATCAATCCCACCTGAAAATCCAAGAACTACTTTATCATTACCTACTTTTATACGAGTATCCATAACAATATCATCAATAATATTTTCTATTTTCCATGAAGATTTACAACGACAAATACACATAACAAAACGTTCTAAAATACTTTTTCCTTTTTTAGTATGAGTGACTTCCGGGTGAAATTGAACACCATACAAATGACGATCTTCATTGGCCATTATAGCAACTTGTTGATACTTATTAATACCAATAACCGTAAAATCTTTGGGAACAGTAGTAACAACATCTCCGTGACTCATCCATACATCAAGAGCGAAACACCCCGTAACATCATCGACATAATCATAAATATCATTTATAAAAACGCTTTTAGAAAGAATTGTGATTTGAGTACAACCAAACTCACGCTGTGCAATGACACGTTCTACTCGTCCACCTAATTGAAACGACATAATTTGCATACCATAACAAATTCCAAATACAGGTATACCTAATTGAAGCACAAATTCAGGAATATACGGAGGATAACTCTCAATAACACTATGCGGACCTCCAGAAAGAATAATACCATTAGGATTAAATGCACATACTTGAGATTCACTAATGTTCCAAGAACAAGATTCAGAATACACCCCTAATTCACGAATTCTTCTCAACAACAACTGAGTGTATTGAGATCCAAAATCTATGACTAAAATACGATGATTATTACATTTCACATTATAGCTTATTCTATTATTTAGATTAATCTATCATTGATCAACCACATATTAATGACCAACAACGCTCATTACGCCACACTGCACAAATTTTAAAAATAGCGTGTAGTCATGGCGCACACACATAAATTTAACTGACTATTAATCATCATCGTAAACGATAATTAGGAGATTCCTTTGTTATCATCACATCGTGCACATGACTTTCCTGCATACCCGAATAACTGACACGCACAAACCTAGCTTGTGTTCTCAAATCATGAATAGTAACACAGCCCGTCAATCCCATACAAGAACGCAAGCCACCCATCAATTGATGTATAATCGTCTCTAACTTACCTTTGTAAGGAACACGTCCTTCTATCCCTTCCGGAACCAATTTATGAGTAACGACAGAATCCTGTTGTTGAAAATATCTATCAGCAGAGCCTTGAGACATAGCCCCTAAAGAACCCATACCTCTATAAGCCTTAAAAGATCTACCCTGATAAAATTCTATATCTCCTGGAGATTCCTCTGTACCTGCTAGTAACGAACCAATCATCACGCAATGCGCTCCAGCCGCTATCGCTTTGGCGATATCTCCTGAAAAACGAACACCACCATCCGCAATAACCGGAATATTCGTATTTTTTAAGGCCTCTGCCACATCAGAAATAGCTGTAATTTGAGGAATACCTACACCAGTAACAATACGAGTTGTACAAATAGAACCAGGTCCAATACCAACTTTCACTGCGCTAGCACCAGATTTAACCAATTCTAATGCACCCTCTTTTGTAACAACATTGCCCCCTATAATTGATAAATTAGGATACATATTTCGAACCGTTGCAATACAATTTAACACTCTCTCTGAATGTCCATGAGAAGAATCAACAAGTAATACATCTAACCCAGCATCAACCAACCCTTCAACACGTTCTTTATAATCATCTCCTACTCCAATAGCAGCTCCAACACATAATCTGCCATAATTATCTTTGCACGCATATGGTTTACGTTCTGCTTTTTCAAAATCCTTTGCGGTGATCATACCTTTAAGACGAAATGAAGCATCAATCAACAAAATTTTTTCTACTCTTTTATCATGCATTTTACTTAATACTACTTCTCTATTTTCCTTTTCTAATACTGTAATTAAACGTTCTTTAGGAGTCATAACAGAAAAAACAAAACTTGACAAATCACTAACAAACCTAACATCACGACTCGTAACAATGCCAACTAACTCATTTGTATCCATCACAACCGGATAGCCAGCAAATCCATTGCGAGAGGTCAACTCCTTCACTTGCAATAAAGTCGTATCAGGAGTAACACATTGAGGATTCGTGACTATTCCGCCTTCATAACGTTTAACCCGACGCACCTCATTAATCTGTTGATCCAAAGACATATTTTTATGAATAAAACCCATCCCACCTTCTTGCGCTAAAGCAATGGCTAGACTCGACTCTGTTACTGTATCCATCGCTGATGATACGACAGGAATATTCAAAGAAACAGCACTAGTCAACAAACTTTTTAAAATCGTCTCCGCAGGAAGTATTCTCGAACGAGACGGAACGATCAACACATCATCAAAAGTCAAAGCCTCTTTAGCAAAAGTCAACATTACAATTATCTAGCGTACCCTAAACTACAGTAACAATGCTGCTACAACAGCAATTTAATTTGATCACCACACCTTCCAATAGCAAACAATTCAAACAACGCGGGGGAAAAAACAAACACAAGCATCAAACAATCAAACTCAAAATCAAATCCCAAGATCAACTGCCTAGCCCTGTAGGACCACAGAACAACACACTGTTAGATTATAGTTGTGTGTTGTTCTTTCTCATTAACACCTAACGGTGTTAGTTCTATCATGAATTGTGATATTAATCAAGTTTAGAATGCAAGTTATAAAAATTAATCATTATAAAATTTTGTTAAGATTATGTGTGAATTTATATGATATTAATTGCAAGTGTATTGTGTTTGTAGGGAGCGTCAATAATCAGTTTTTATTAAAATAAAATTATTATTTTGATTACGTTATTTGTATTAAGCGCTAAAAGTATGATTTAATGCTATTTATATTGTGTTTTGAAGTTTATTTTTATCTCTTTATTGCGATGTGATCTGATTATAAGGATTTTTTGTTTGTGTATAAATGCATATCATTAAAAGATTTTTTTCTTTATCACAATAACTAAATAAATTAAGTATACTATTATTGAGTAATAATATGAGTAATGCTGCTGTTATGAATCAACAACATCGATTGATCAAAATTACATCTTCAGCAGACGTGGTGCTGGTCGGTGCTGGGATTATGAGCGCAACTTTTGGTATGTTCTTAGCAATTCTTGAGCCGACTTGGAGAATTCATATATATGAACGTCTTAATCAGCCAGCACAAGAGAGTTCTAATGTGTGGAATAACGCTGGTACGGGACACGCAGCATTTTGCGAGCTTAACTATACCCAGTATAATAATAAAAATTGTTCCGTTGATATTTCAAAGGCTATTGCTGTCAATGAGGCATTTGAAATATCGCTTCAATTTTGGGCATATTTAGCACAAATAAAAGTACTTAAATATCCGAATTCTTTTATTAACAATGTACCACATATGAGTTTTGTATGGGGTGAAGAAAACGTTTGTTTTTTAAAAAAACGCTTTCAAGCATTGCTAAATAGCGTGTTGTTTAGTGGTATGGTATATTCGGAAGATCTACAGCAAATTCGTCAGTGGGCTCCTCTTATTATTGAGGGGCGTAATGTATCGCAGAAAATAGCCGCTACTCGCATGGAGATGGGTACAGATGTTAATTTTGGAGCACTTACTCAACAATTGTTGAATGAATTAAAAAAAAATGTAAATTTTAAAATGTATTTACAGCATGACGTTGAGTCTGTACAGAATAATAATGATACAACTTGGAATGTGCATGTAATTGATCGACGATGTAACTATAAAAAATGCATTCGTACAAATTATGTTTTCATAGGAGCCGGAGGAAAATCTCTTAGTCTTTTGCAAACTTCTGGGGTTCCAGAAGTTAGTGGATATGCTGGATTTCCGGTGGGAGGTCAGTTTCTAGTCACAAAAAACCCGAAGGTAGTTATACAACATTTAGCTAAAGTGTATGGGAAAGCATCTGTTAATGCGCCTCCAATGTCAGTACCTCATATAGATACTAGAATATTGAATGGTGAGAAGATTTTGTTGTTTGGCCCATTCGCAACTTTCAGCAGTAAATTTTTAAAATATGGATCATGGCTAGATTTATTTCATTCTTTAAATAAGCATAATGTTATTCCGATTTTGCAAGCTGGGATAGATAATTTTGATTTGATTAAGTATTTAATCAGTCAATTAGTTATGTCAAAAATGAACCGTATTGATGCGCTTAGGGAATACTATCCGGCAGTTAACCCATCAGATTGGACTTTAGTAACAGCAGGACAACGTGTTCAAATTATTAAAAAAAATAATCATAAGAGAGGTGTGTTACAATTTGGAACAGAGGTGGTTAATTCGAGTGATGGTACTTTATCGGCACTTCTTGGTGCATCTCCGGGGGCGTCTACCGTAGTTTCGATAGTATTACAACTTTTGGACATAATGTTTAATAATAAAATTAACAGTGATTTGTGGAAAAATAAACTTATAGATATGATTCCATCATATACTAAGAATTTAAATGGTGATATTACATTAGTAAATAAAATTAGACAATATACTTGTAATGCTTTGAAATTAAATTATATAGAAGCAATAGATCCTTAGAACTCAATGTGTGTTCGTTATTGTTTTCAATTCTATGTTCATGTTAGTTGTTTTAGTTACACCTGTGTGTGTTGATATAACATATTTTTATTTGTTAATAAATGGATTAATATTATCTTTAAATTGAATATGTAATAAAATACCTGTGATATTCAGCATACGATAAAAATATTTTTTTAAATATCGTTTATAATCATCAGGTAATTTGCTGACGTGAGTGCCATGGATGATCAGAGTTAATGGTTTATGTTTTCCGACATGGATATATTTGAGTTTAATTCTTTTACCGTGTAAAAATGGAGGGGGGTATTTAGCGATAGCAGCATGTAATGTTCGAATTAAATATGCCGTATTGATAGTTTTTGTATGAAGAGAACGCAAGTTTGTTGCTTTGATCGTTTGAAATAATGTTTTAATTCCGTTTCCGTACAATGCTGAAATAAAATGTATTTGAGTAAAACTAATAAAATTTATTTTTTCGTATAAACATTTTTTAGTTATATTACGCAAATCTGGGGATATCAGATCCCATTTGTTAATGACGATTATTAATGCTTTACCATGAGTTACGATAAATCGTAACAAATTCAAATCTTGGTCAGATATCCCCAGATTTGCGTCTCCTATGAATAATAGGATATGCGCGGTCTTAATGATTTGCAATGTTTTTAGAATAGAAATTTGCTCCGCTACATTATCTATTCTTTTTCTTTTTTGTACGCCTGCTGTATCAATCAATATGTATTTTTGTTGGTCATATATTACAGGCATATGAATGCAATTCCGAGTAGTTCCTGGGGTACTACAAGTAATCATACGGGTTTCTCCTAAAACATGATTAACAAAAGTAGATTTACCGGAATTGGGACGTCCTACAACAGCTACTGCGATAGCAGGATCCACTGTATTAAATGATGGATTAATGATATGGTTTTGATAAATAGTGTTATTTATATTACTTTCAGGTGTTTTATTTTTGTAAAAAAATATATTTTTTGAAATTAATGAAGATATATTTTCTAATAAATTATTAATTCCATGCCCATGAATCGCTGAAATAAAAATAGTATTTTTTATACTAAAAGAACAATAATCCCATATCATGGTGTGTATATGATATGGGACGTTATCAATTTTATTAATGACAACAAATATGTTTTTTTTTATTTTTTTTAAAAAATTAAAAATATCGTGATTTATAGGTGTTCCCGCGGATTGTCTGTCCATAACAAATAATAGAATATCAGCTTCTTGCATTGCGAGAGTTGTTTGATAGGTTACATAACTTTGAATATTTTCTGTTTTTGTACTACAAATTTTATCAATGCCCCCCGTGTCAATAAGAATAGATTCAAATTGTTTACATTGAAAATAACCGTATTGTCGATCTCGTGTTAATCCTGGGTAGTTAGATATTAAAGCATCACGTGTATGTGTCAATTTATTGAATAAAGTAGATTTACCTACATTTTTTTGCCCAATTAACGCGATGATAGGTAGCATTATTTAATTGTCCATAAATAAGCGATTGTATAAGTACATATAATATCAGTGTTAAATAACACAATAAAGCTATTTCTTTTTGAGTAATTATTTATGATAAAGTATAATATAATCACTAAAAATGACAGCAATAGCCTCTCATTAATTGTTGAAAAGTTTATATTTTTACTGTTTGCACTTATATATAAATAGGTTAATATTATTAATAATTTTGATCTATATCATCATAATTTTAATTTTATGTATACTCTTCAAGCTTAATAAGATACACGAAGTATTAATAATATTCTATTTTATAAAAAAAATGCAATCATTTTTGTGATCACTGATTATCAGTAGAATTACATGTAATATGTAATATATGTTTTAATCTTTCGGAAACTTCATCGTGTTTTAATATTTCTTGAGTTTTTGATTGTAAATGTTTTAGAATAATTGTTTTTTCAAGAGCATTTTTTTCGTGCATGATTAATACGATTTGGGGTTTATGTTTATTAGCGCAATAAAATTGTTTTTTTATATTACCTCCTCCATGATGTACCATTAATCGAAGAGATGGTAGTGTTGACCGAATATTTTCAGACAATAACATTGCGTGTTTTCGAGAATTATTTCCTATACTAATTAAATATACATCAACATATATATTTTTATTTAAAATGGCATTATTATTAATTTCTTGCATTAATAATATTACACGTTCTAGTCCTATAGAAAATCCTATCGCAGGTACCGAATGACCTCCTAATTCTTGGACTAATTGATCATAACGACCACCAGCACAGATAGTTTTTTTTACTCCTAAACTATCAGTAACCCATTCAAAAACTGTTTTGTTATAATAATCTAAACCGCGTACTAAGTACGGGTTAACTGTGTACGACACTCCTAAGAGATTTAATAACTGACATAATTCGGAAAAATGAACACGTGAGTCATCATCTAGATGATCGCTTAATATAGGCGCATTAAGTAGTAATTCTTTAGTTTTAGTATTTTTGGTATCTAAGATGCGCAATGGATTAGAGTATAAACGACGTAGAGCATTATGATCCAAATTGCTTAAATTTTTTTCTAAAAAATCTATTAATTTTATACGATAACTTATTCTAGATGATAAAGAGCCAATTGAATTTAATTCTAACGATAAATGATGATTAATTCCTAATTTTTCCCAACAACGAGCAGTGATTAAAATTAACTCAGCATCTATGTCGGGTCCTATTTGACCAAAAGCTTCAGCACTAAATTGATGAAATTGTCTGTAACGTCCTTTTTGAGGGCGTTCATAGCGGAACATCGGGCCAAGATACCACAGCCGTTGTTCTTGATGATAAAATAGCCCATTCTCAATACCTGCTCGAACGCATCCAGATGTTCCTTCTGGACGTAACGTTAAATTATTCTCATTACGATCAGTAAAATTATACATCTCTTTTTCTATTACATCTGTCACTTCTCCGATTGAACGTTTGAATAAATTTGTGTCTTCAATAATAGGAAATCTAATCTCCTTGTATCCGTAACTGTCCAATATAGTTATAAGTATATTTTCTATATATCGCCATATAATCGTATCTTTCGGCAAATAATCATGCATACCGCGGATAGATTGAATATTTTTATCATATTTAAGCATTTGTGTCTTCAATTATTTATTATACGTGATAAGGTAGTGTTGCGGGTTGTTTTTATTTGATAATTTAGATTTAGCCCGAATACGACGTTCTAATTCTTCAACTATTGATATGTTATCGCAACGTTTTTGTTGTCGTATACCATCTTCATATATACCACTTTTATTACGCGCACCGGCAACACCAATTGTTGATTTTAACGCTTCTCCTGGCCCGTTAACTACACATCCAATAATAGATACATCCATAGGTGTTGTAATATCACTTACTTTTTCTTCTAACGTATTAACTACGTTGATTACGTTAAATTCTTGTCGTGCGCATCCCGGGCAAGCTATAAAATTAATACCATGAGCTCGAATCCTCAAAGCCCTTAAAATGTCAAATGCCACCTTAACTTCTTCTACAGGGTCTGTAGCTAATGATATACGTATCGTATCCCCGATGCCTTCGTTCAATAAGAAACCTACAGCCATCGCAGATTTTACTGTTCCATTACGTAAAGCTCCGGCTTCAGTCAGGCCTATATGCAATGGTTGATCTATTTTTGATGCTAATGCGCGGTAGGCTTGTATTGTTATTAGTACATCAGACGATTTAACACTAACTTTAAATTGATGAAAGTTTAATTTATCTAAAATATCTACGTGTCTCATTGCTGATTCTAATAATACATGTTCTGTGGGATTTCCGTCATATTTTCTTTGTAAATCACGCTCAAGAGATCCAGAATTTACACCAATACGAATAGATATATTTTTATCTTGAGCACAATGCACTACAGATCGAATACGTTTATTGTTTCCGATGTTACCCGGATTGATACGTAAGCAATCTGCTCCGTATTCAGCTACTTTTAATGCAATACGATAATCAAAATGGATATCTGCTACTAATGGAATATTAATTACTTGTCGTTTAATTATTTTGAAAGCTTCAGCTGCATCCATAGTAGGTATCGATATTCGGACAATATCTACTCCTGCTTTTTTTAAGGCGTTAATTTGAGTAACTGTTTCCAAAATATTTGTAGTACGAGTATTTACCATGGATTGTACCGCAATAGGAGCTCCATCTCCAATAGGAACATTACCAATATAAATACGTGTAGATTTTCGACGAACAATGTTCGTAATGTTGTTCATATAATCTCCCATATTTTCATGTTTTTAAACAATAAATATATGATTATATAATACTTAAGTATTATATAATCATATATTTATATTAAAAAATAATTATATTTATTTGAATGTATTGATCATATCAATTAAGAGATTTAATTGTATTTATAATAGGAATCATAATTTTATAATTTTACGATATATAGCAAATATGTGTAATTGCTATATTAGATTTATGATCCTTTTTTAAAAATTCTGTCTTATTAATTTTAGAATAATATTAAATACAATGATATTATTTTATAATGAGTTATATTATAATTTTATACGGTTAATTACTTCTCCTGTTAATTGCCCACAGGCAGCATTAATATCCGCTCCTCTTATTTTGCGTATAATGGTTGTTATATTATATTTTAATAAAACTTTAAGAAATGCACGTATACGAATTTGTGAGCTACATGCATATCGTATATTCGGGATTGGGTTCCATGGGATCAAATTAATTTTACACGGAACACCTTGAAGTTGTTTTGCTAATTGATGGGCGTGCAAGATGTCGTCATTAATATTCTTTAACAACACATACTCTATTGTTACTCTACCGTGATTAGATTTAGTGCCTGTCGAATACCTACATGCTGCTTCCAATACGCTATTAATATTGTATTTTTTATTAATTGGCATAATCTTATTTCTAATGATATCATTTGGTGCATGTAGAGATATAGCCAATGGTACGTCGATCAGATCTTTTAATTTTTTTATACCTGGTACAATTCCAGCAGTTGAGAGCGTAACATGGCGTTTTGATAATTTAAAACCAAGGTCATCTAATATAATTTTAATCGCCGATACAACGTTAACAATATTTAACAGTGGCTCTCCCATACCCATAAATACTATATTGGTAATAGGAAATTTATTTTTTATTTTTATTTTTTTATTGATATTAATAAGTTGTGCCGCTCTCCAAACTTGACCAATTATCTCCGATACATTTAGATTTCTGTTAAATCCCTGTCGCCCTGTTCCACAAAAACTACATCCTAAAGGGCATCCAATTTGTGATGAAACGCACAAAGTGGTTCTCTTATTTTCAGGGATATAAACTGTTTCAATTTGTTGTTCATCAATTTTCATAGCCCATTTAATTGTTCCATCTGAAGATAGTTGTTCTTTTATAATTGTTGGTGCACGGATTTCTGCTATTTGTTTCAGTTTGATTTTTAGAGATTTGCTTAAATTTGTCATGTGATTAAAATCGTCACAATAGCAATGATATATCCATCTCATTACTTGATGAGAACGGAAAGGTTTTTCACCTAATTTATCAAAAAAAATTAGTAATTCTTCTTTGTTCATATTAAGTAAATTAACTTTTTTTAGATACATAAAAAATATTTCTCAAGATCCATTTTTACGAGAGTTGATTAATAATAATCCATAAACATGGGCTCAATAGAAATTATTACTAAATTACCGCCATTTTTTTTCACTTTAAATTTATCTATATTTTGCGTTAATATTATTTTTTGATAGACTAATTCATTAACTAAAGCCATTTTTTATGCAGTTAACATGATTACTTTTATTGATAAAAGATAATGTATCTACATGTTCTTTATGTATCAAAAAAATAAGAAATTTCACGTATAGCAGATTTTTTAGAATCTGATCCATGGATTGCGTTTTTAGTGTAATTATAACCATAATCAGCTCTGATAGTACCTGCTAACGCATTTGCTGGATTAGTGGCCCCCATAATTTCTCTATTACGTTGTATCGAATTATTACCTTCCAAAATTTGTATAAATATTGGTCCAGAAATCATAAAATTTATTAAACTATCAAAAAAATATTTTTTTTGATGTTCAAAATAAAACTCAGAAGCTTGTATGTATGTTAATTGTAATATTTTAGCTCCCACAATAATGAGACCAGCAGCTTCGAATCTACTAATTATAGATCCTATTATGTTTTTAGCAACGGCATCTGGTTTTATGATTGACAGCGTATTTTCCTTACAAACCATAAAAACTCCTATTAATCTTTATTAAAATTATTGTATATGAAATAAGTACAAAAACAAATAATTATTGTAGATAATGTTGTTTATATTATTTAATATTTTTTAAAATCTATAATAAATTTAGAAACTATAAATTAAACTCAGAACAAACACACAACAGACAATCAGAAATATCTATATTTGTATATTATTATAAAATAAAATATTTTTGTCGATCTTAATTACATGATCAGGATGTTTATTAGCAATAAAATCCTTACCGTTTACAAATAACATTAACGAAATATCTTAAATTCTTAATATTAAAAAAGATACGTAAGAATGATTACATAGGAATTAATTATATGACAACTTAACATCAAAAATGTTAAAAAAATAAGAAATAAAACCTAATCTATAAAAAGATATTCTTTTGTAATAATTATTTTTTTATTTATTTTGTCGAATGATTTTAGTAAAATTTCTTAGATTTTTTATAGATATACTGATCATCGTTATAAACGTCATATATAAAAATAAATTAATTTATTTTTTGTTGTAAAATTACAATAAATGTATCATAGCATTTAATTTCATAACAGTAGCAGCTATATGATGGATAGCGTATTCTATTTCTTCTTCGGTTGTGAAACGCCCTAAAGAAAATCTGATTGAATTATATGCTAGTTCATTATTTCTTCCTAAAGCCTGCAATACATGCGATGGATTTAAAGTGCCAGAGGTACAAGCAGATCCAGAAGATAACGCAAAGTCTTTCAATACTACAATTAGTGTTTCACCATCGATATTACTAAAACTAATATTCAACAATGTACCTATACTATGCTCTAAATCGCCATTAATTAATATTCCTTCAATTTGTTGCAATCCTTGCCATAAACGATCTCTCATTTTTTTTAAATAAATCATTTCTGTTGTCATTGTTTCTCTGGCTAAACGATACGCTTCAGCCATACCAACGATTTGATGGACTGGCAATGTACCAGAACGCATACCGTATTCATGTCCTCCGCCATGCATTTGAGCAGTAATATGGAGCTTTGGATACCTATGTTGTCGTATGTACAAACCACCTATACCTTTTGGTCCATATAGTTTATGGCCGTTGAAAGACATTAAATCTACCGGTAAATCAGATAGATCAATATGTAATTTACCAACGCTTTGGGTTGCATCTACATGAAATATTATGTCATGTAGACGACATAATTTACCAAATTTTTTGATGTCTTGGATTATACCGATTTCATTATTTACATGCATAATAGATAATAAAATTGTATCATCGCGTAGTGCGTTATTGATTTGTTCGAAAGAGATTAAACCATTGGGTTGTGGAGTTATACGGGTGATCTCAAACCCTTTGCTCTCAAGATATTGGCAAGTATCTAAAACTGATTTGTGTTCCGTCATACTGGTAATAATATGCTTTCCTTTTTTGCAATAAGATTGAGCTGTTCCTTTAATAGCTAAATTTACTGATTCAGTAGCTCCTGAAGTAAAAATGATTTCACGTGATTCAGCGCCTATCAACTGAGCAATTTGTTTACGGGCTATATCTACCGCTTCCTCTGCTTTCCAGCCATAATAATGAGAACGAGAAGACGGGTTACCAAATATGCCGTCTAGAGTAAAATACTGTATCATTTTTTCTACTACTCTGGGATCTACGGGAGTAGTAGCAGCATAATCAAAATATATTGGTAGCTTCATCTAACATACTCCAAAAATAAAAAACTTATTTTGATGTATAAAATATAAAAATTATGAAATCAGCGTTATTTATATAATATATTAAATTGAATGCTCTAAAATATATTTATTCTTAGGTTTAATTTATATTTTGCGTCAAAACATTTATTTTATATGATATTATTATTCGTTACTATATAAAATATTGAAACTTATTTTACTTTTTCTATTCGTAAGCATTTAATTGAAGTTATATAAATATATGTTAAACGATATATCATGTTTATGATATATGCTGTAAGCAATGTACGTTAAATCGACAGTAAGGCGTTATTTCAATTATGTACAATACTTTTTTGTATGTAATGTTGTAATAACAAAAATTGAACCATAACAAATGATTGCAAGTATTAGTATTATTTGTAGTAATAAAAAATTAATCATTTATAAAAATAATATTTTTGGTGAAAATAATGCAGTTTTATTTTTAACAAGTAGATTGAATAATGGTGGGTTATTACATTATGTATAATTGTTTATTAACATGCCTATACAAAATACTTTATTTTAATTAATTTTTAAAAAATTCGATCTTTCATTGTAATTAGATTTATTGTTTCTATGAAAACAGAAAATCTCTGAATGGATTTGTATATTCACCATATATTTGTAATGAAAATAAATCTTTTATTTATAACATAATCTTGAAGGTATTTTTTTTAGTGATTATGTATGTTAAGAACACATATATTACATGGTGAATTGAGTTATAATATAATATCTGTATTATTAATAATATAATTTTATAATATGTAGCAAGTTTTTATATGTTCTATTTTCATTTAATGAGAATTACTGGATGAATACTTTATGCATCCGATGCTTAACATTGCTATTCAAGCTATAAGAAGAGCGGGGAACTTTGTCGTTAAACAATATGAATTGTTTGATAAAAATAGTGTGCAGTCAAATCATACTGATAATCTTATTTCTAAAATAAATAAAGAATCATATTACATTATTACGGCAATTATTCGAAAATTTTATCCGCTACATACCGTTATTAATACATGGAATGTCCGTGATATTAATGATGCGAATTACAAAGAAAGCGTCTTCTGGATAATTGGAGCTATAGACAATAATGTTAATTTTATTAAGCAGTTTCCTTTTTTTGCTTTATCTATTTCCGTATTTATTAAAGGACATATCGAAATAGGAGTAATATATGATCCTATACATAATGAGTTATTTAGTGCTTGTCGTGGAAAAGGAGCGCATCTTAATGGTTATCGGATTCGTGTAGGTACTGCTAAAAATTTACATAGGGCTATTATTGCTATATCTTGTGCTTATGAACAGCAACGTATGACTATTAATCTACTAAGTAAGTTTATCAATAAATGCGCATATTTTCGTTATACTGGATCAACTATTTTAGATTTAGCCTATGTTGCGGTTGGACGTGTAGATGGATGTGTTTCTATTTTTTTTGAAAAAATTAACTATACTAATAAACTGGCTAGTGGTTTCTTAATAATTCGTGAATCGGGAGGTTTAATTATAGATTTTACCGGAACCGACAATTATTTATTGTCTGGAAATATAATTGCGGGTAATGTGAAAATAATTCGGACTATTTTATCCATTATACAAATCATTTGAATACCTATCTCAATAAGAGATTAATAAATTTCTGTATTTTGAAAGAACAGCTTGTTATTTTTATATTCTAGATATAATTTATAGAGTGATGTTATTTTAATGACTTTCATTATATATGGGATACTGAGAACATATACGTAAAACTTTGGTTTTTATAGAAAAAATAATTTCATCGTTATCGATATGATTTAGTATATCACAGATCCAATGAGATAGTTTTCGTACATCGTTTTCATTAAAATTACGTCTAGTTATTGCTGGCGTACCAATACGTATGCCAGAGGTAATAAAAGGACTTCTAAAATCATTTGGTATACTATTTTTATTAACAATGATATTAGCTCGTTCTAAAGCTGTACTGGCATCTTTCCCCGTGATGTTTTTATTTCTCAAATCTAATAAAAAAAGATGATTATGAGTCATTCCAGAAATAACTTTAAATTCGCGTAATGCAAATTCCTTAACCATTATCTTAGCATTTTGAACAATTTTTTGTTGATATACCTTAAAAGATGGATCCATTGCTTCTTTTAAAGCAATTGCTTTAGCTGCGATAACATGCATCAAAGGACCTCCTTGAGAGCCAGGGAAAACTGAAGCATCTAATTTCTTGTACAATGCATCATTACCTCCGCTAGATAAAATTAAACCACCTCTCGGTCCCGCCAATGTTTTATGAGTAGTAGCAGTTACTACATGTGCGTGTGGTAGTGGATTTGGATATATACCCGCCGCAACTAATCCTGCGATATGAGCCATATCAATAAATAGATATGCTCGAACTGCATCTGCAATCTGGCGCATTTTAAACCAATTTATAATACCAGAATACGCAGAAAATCCTCCTACGATCATTTTCGGTCGATATTTTACAGCTAAATTATGTATTTTTTCATAATTAATACAACCATTTTCGTCAACTCCATAAAATACGGCGTTATATAATTTTCCTGAAAAGTTTACTTGTGAGCCATGTGTTAAATGTCCTCCATGGTGTAGATGCATACTTAAAATTGTATCACCAGGATGCAATAAAGCATTGTAAACAGAAAAATTAGCTTGCGATCCAGAATGTGGTTGTATATTTGCATAGTCTGCAGAAAATAATTTTTTTGCACGATTAATACCTAATTGTTCAATCATGTCAACATATTCACATCCACCATAATAACGGTTACCTGGATAGCCTTCAGCATATTTATTAGTAAGTTGAGAGCCTTGTGCTTTCATAACTTGAGGGCTAACATAGTTTTCAGATGCTATTAATTCAATATGTTCCTCTTGTCTAATAGCTTCTTGTTGTATTATTTCCCACAATTCAATATCATAGTTCGTACATATTGGCATATATAACCTCTGGTATTGTCTAAATAAAAAAATACATTGTATGTGTGAAAATATATCAGTTTATTTTAATCGAAACGAAACAATAGTTAATTTTATTAATAATCTTATTAATAAGAACAAGATACCAAAATAGAAATATGACTATATTATATTCATTGTAATGGAATTAACACTCATTTGTCATGTAAGGTATGGTTATATCTTTGTTTTCACGATATTCTTTCATGGGTTTTTATTTTTTAATTTAAATAAATACAAGATTGATTTACATTATCAATTCTATTAATATTTTCTAATGATATCAGGTTTGACGTTGACGTTTAAAAAATTTATTCAATTGATAAGCACATTCTTTTTCTAATACCCCAGTTGTTAAAGATACACGATGATTATTCATTGGATGGAGGAGCGTACTTTTTAGCCATGATCTTTGTCCAATTTTACTATTTTTAGCGCCACAAACTAATCGATAAATACGAGCATGAATTATTGCTCCAATACACATTATACATGGTTCTAAAGTAACATAAAGAGTAGTACCTAATAATCGATAATTACCCAAAATTTTGCCTCCTGTACGTAATGCTATAATTTCTGCATGAGCACTTGGATCATGGCATATAATAGAAGAATTCCAACCGTAACTTATAAGTTTACCATTTTTAATTAAAACAGCTCCTACTGATATTTCTCCAATAATCTCAGCATGGGCAGCTAATGCAATAGCATGACGCATCCATATCGTATCTATATCTTTTATTTCATACATTCAGCTTCCAATAAAAATGTTACAACATATAATTAATAAAATAGTTCTGAAACAGATATTGAGATACTCATTTTGTGTTACAATAAAGCATCAAAATAATTTTTTTGATTAGAAACATTATTAATATTTACATTTTACTTTTTATCGTTCCAATATAACAAACGCGCATGCATACGAATTGGTGTCAGATAAAGTAATATGCATTTTTTTTAATGATAATTTATTAGCTAATAGAGCTGTACATGAAAAGAAATGCAACATCGGTTTTCCTAGTTTATCGTTAAATATTTCAATTTGATTAAGTGTCACTCCTTGGCTTATTCCAGTACCAAATGCTTTAGCCACTGCTTCTTTTGCAGCGAAACGTTTTGCTAAGAAATGTACAGGACACTTTTTATTTTTGTATATTTTCCATTCTGACTCACTAAGTATACGCGTAGCCAACTTATCTCCGCTATGTGTTATTATTTTTTTTATTTTCCTAATATCAACGATATCTACGCCAATTCCGTGAATCACTATTAACCTCTTCTTGAGTCTTGTATCAATTTCTTCATATCTTGAATAGCTTTAGGTAATCCACAAAATATTGACCGGC
Source organism: Blochmannia endosymbiont of Camponotus sp. (assembly GCF_023586365.1). Classification (NCBI taxonomy): domain Bacteria; kingdom Pseudomonadati; phylum Pseudomonadota; class Gammaproteobacteria; order Enterobacterales; family Enterobacteriaceae; genus Candidatus Blochmanniella; species Blochmannia endosymbiont of Camponotus sp. The sequence goes on along the minus strand of NZ_CP097759.1, from coordinate 766,205 downwards.
TAATTATAGAATGTCCTATATTTAATTCTTGTATTCCTGGTAACGCCGCAATAGGTCGTACATTATAATAATTAAGACCATGTCCAGCATTGACTTTTAAACCATTATCTACAGCGTATTGCACACTTTTTTTAATACGTTTATATTCTAAATTTTGAGTTGCTGCATCTATAGCATGAGAATACATTCCGGTATGTAGTTCTATATAAGGCGCTCCTATATTATATGCAACACTAATTTGTTGTTCATTAGGATCAATAAACAACGACACCCTAATTCCAGCCTCAGTCAGTTTAAATATTATATCTTGTAATTTATTTGATTGATTAATTATATCTAAACCACCTTCAGTTGTGAGTTCTTGACGTCTTTCAGGTACTAAGCAACAACAATGTGGTTTTAATATACATGCGATATTAATCATTTCATCTGTTGCTGCTATTTCTAAGTTCATAGATGTTTGTATAGTTTTACGTAACATTTTGACATCTCGATCTGTAATATGACGACGGTCTTCTCTTAAATGTATAGTAATACTATCTGCTCCTGATTGTTCTGCAATGAATGCAGCATATATAGGATCAGGATACGTAGTATTTCTTGCGTTGCGTAGTGTTGCAATGTGATCAATATTTACACCTAATAATAAATTTGACATTATATGTATGCCTTAAATACAGTTATTTGATAGTTATTGAATATAAATATAAATTATATATATATTTCTTTTTAAATGTATTTTTTTGTTGTTTCTATTTAATTTAAATTACGTTATGCTGTACTGTCGATCTATTAAAATGTAATGTTGACAACAAATAATTATTTTTGATTTAAAATTACAATTTTTTACGCATAATTCTTAATGGTTGAATGGACCTTGTTAAGATTTATAAATTTCATTTTATAAAAGTATATATCTACACGATATAAATGTTTATTTACATAAGTATTATTGATATTGAACTACCCATATAATACTGGAAATGTTGATATCGTCAGATTTGGAATTATTTGCGTTGATTCAAATAATATAAATATAGCATTCTTGAAATTACAACAAAATAAAAATATCTCTATAAAATAGATCACAAGGAGCGTTTGTTTATATATGTGTGGTGTATGATAGATTTAACAAGTCTTTTGAGATGATTTTTGTTCAGAGATGTAGTTAATTACATAAATTAATTCATTTGATTTGTAAATTTGTGAAGTTATGTTTTAAAATAGTCAACATACCTTTTAACAATTGTATACTTATTTATTGAATAAACTTAACAACATGAGGTGATTTTATTTAAAATCTGAATATGTTACGTAATTTGCGATCAATAACCACGTGATTAGATCATTTGTTTTGGTTATGTTCCTCCAGTACTTCTAAAATTTTTTTTGCTGCATTTTGTTCAGCTCTACGTCGACTAGAACCACAGCCAATAATCGGTTGTGTTAATTTACTAACTTGACAATTTATTGTAAATGTTTGATTGTGTGCCTCTCCAATTATTTGATTGATCCAATATACAGGTAACGGTAAACGACGATGTTGCATATATTCTTGCAGACGAGTTTTTGGATCTTTTTGTTTATCATAAGCATAAGGATCCATGTGATCTATACGGATTTTGTACCAATGAATAATTAATATTTCAATAGTTTGAATATTACTATCTAAAAATATACCGCCTATTAAGGCTTCTATTGTATTAGCTAAAATGGATTCACGTTGATATCCTCCGTTTTTTAGCTCTCCTTGTCCTAGTTGTAGATAATCTCCTAAATTAAATTCTCGTGCTAGTGTTGCTAATGTATTTTCACGCACCAAATTTGCACGCATTCTACTCATATCTCCTTCACTAATATGAGGAAATCTATGGTACAACAAGTTGGCTATTACATAATTTAATATAGCATCGCCTAAAAATTCTAGTCTTTCATTGTGTTGATTGCTAGAACTTCTATGAGTTAGCGCTTGTAATAATAAGTCATATCGATTAAAAGTATAACCAAGTTTTTCTTGAAGTGTATTAATTAACATAATATTTATGTATTACATATTTTTGATAATGTTAATGGAGAAAGCTTTTATAATTAATGTCAAACAGATTCATTACAACAAATGTAATAAAATAATTCTAATTTATGATTAAAGAATATAAATGACTTATTGTATATTACCAATTCTATGGAGTTGGATACTAATGGGCCATATTCCTTCTTGTTGCTTTTTTATATTCATCCAAATTATTATTGCTTTTCCTATTATATTGCGTTCAGGAACAAATCCCCAATAACGACTATCTGCGCTGTTATCCCTGTTATCTCCCATTACAAAATACTCGCCTGCGGGCACTAACCACTCAGATATTAAGTGCTTTGTATGCTGATCATACATTTTTATTAAGTTTTGATCGCCAGGTGGTATCATTGTTAAGATGTTGTGTTCTATTCCACTGAACGATTCTGTAGTTTGAATGAGTCGAATGCCATGAGAACATTTTTGATGCGGTCCTATTTGAATAAAGGAAGAATTAACCTTTCCGTTCACGTCATTATTAAATACTTGAATAAAATTGCTAGGAACAACATTACTATAAACAATAGGTAATGGTTGTATACATGCAATGTTATTAACATGATTGGCATATATCATTAATTGTTTAGTAATAATGTTATAGACTACTTTATCTCCTGGCTCTCCAATTACTCGTTTAATATAGTTTAGTTCGGGATTTTTAGGATATTTAAACACTACTATATCTCCACGCCTTGGATGTCCGGTATTAATCAATGTTTTTTGAGTAATAGGATTTTTAATGCCATATATGAATTTTTTTACTAAAATAAAGTCTCCTATTAACAAAGTAGGCATCATGGATCCAGAAGGTATTCGGAATGGTTCAAAAATAAATGATCGTATTATAAATACTAATAATAATATCGGAAAAATTGAAGATATAAATTCAGAAATTATTGAACAATATGATATTATCAATGAATAAGCATTTCTTGATTGTTGATAAGTATTGGTTGATTTTTGAAGGAATATTTTTTTATGTTGATCACGATTATACATTATTGTACGCAATTTTTTTATACTCCAGAAAATACCCGATATTCCTGTAATAATTGCTAAGGTCAAAGAAAATGCGTTAATCATACAAATAAAATCCTTTAGTTATTTTTTATTGTTATTGACATCAAAGATTGCTAGAAATACAGTATGTGGTAAATTAACATTACCTATTTGTTTCATACGTTTTTTTCCTTCTTTTTGATTATATAATAATTTTTTCTTTCGAGTTATATCGCCTCCATGACATTTTGCTAAAACATTTTTCCGTAGCTGTTTTACAATGTCACGCGATATTATTCGTTTACCAATAGTTGCTTGAATCACAATATCAAATTGTTGTCTTGGGATTAATTTTTGTAGTTTATTAACCAATAGACGTCCATGATATATAGATTCTTCTTGATGCGTAATTACCGTTAATGCATCAATACGTTTTTTATTAATTAATATTTCTATACACACTATGTTCGATATCTGGAAACGACTGAATTTATATTCAAATGAAGCATATCCATGAGATACTGATTTTATTTGATCAAAAAAATTTAATATTATTTCAGACATAGGCAATTCGTAAGTTAATGTAATCTGATCACCATGGTATATTATGTCAACTTGAGTGCCTCTTTTTTTAATGCATAAAGAAATAATTTCTCCAAGATATTTTTTTGGGAACAATATGTTACATAAAACAACAGGTTCGCGTATTTCTTTAATTTTAGTTAAAGAGAGCAATTTTGATGGACTATCTACATACATTATTTGATTGTCAATGGTTAATATTTCATATACTACCATTGGAGCTGTAACAAGTAAATTAAGTGAATATTCCCGTCTTAATCTTTCTTGAATTATTTCCAAATGTAATAGCCCAAGAAACCCACAACGAAATCCTAAACCTAAAAATTCTGATCTTTCTGGCTCATAAAATAGAGAAGAATCATTTAAACTAAGTTTATATAAAGCGTCATGAAAGATTTTTTGATTTTTAGAGTCTATAGGAAATAATCCTGCATAAACATAAGGTTGAAGTTTTTTAAAACCATGACACGCATTTTTTGCGGGACGAGTTGACAGAGTGAATGTATCTCCTACAGGGGTCTTTATGATATTTTTGTTGGCACAAACTAACCAACCTACTTCTCCACAAGCTAACATTTCTCGTTTTACTTGTTTTGGAGTGAAGATACCTATTTGATCAACAGTATATTTTTGACCTGTATTCATGGATTTCAACACATCACCTCTATATAATTTACCATTTTTGATACATATTAGCGATACAACACCTAAATATTTATTAAACCAAGAATCTATAATTAGTGCTTGCAGAGGAGCGGATGGATCTCCTTGAGGATGAGGAATATCATAAATTAAACGCTCTAATAATTCTGATATGCCATAACCAGTTTTAGCTGAACATTGTATTGCATTGTTTACGTCAATACCAATGATGTTTTTAATTTCTTGAGATACTCGATTAGGATCTGCTGTTGATAAATCAATTTTATTTAATGCCACAATGATTTTTAAATTCATTTCTTTAGCAATTCGATAATTGGCTACAGTTTGCGCTTCCACTCCTTGAGTAACATCTACTATTAATAAGGCGCCTTCACATGCCGCTAAAGATCGAGAAACTTCATAAGAAAAATCAACATGACCAGGAGTATCAATAAGATTCAGCTGATAAGGTTGACCGTTTTTAGACGTATAATTGAGTGTCACATTTTGTGATTTTATCGTAATGCCACGTTCTCGTTCTAATTCCATGGAATCTAATACTTGAGATGTCATTTCACGTTCGTTTAATCCACCGCAAGTTTGAATAAACCGATCAGATAACGTTGATTTTCCGTGATCAATATGCGCAATAATGGAAAAATTACGTATGTATTTTATCATGATTAATATTAGTTGAATGCAAAAAAATAAATATAGTTAATATAAAAATAGTAATTAATTAGTGTATAATAAAATATTATAGATGCATATGAAAATGATTGTATAAGAATATTTACGATATTTTGAAGAATTATTTGCAAGTATGTATGGTTACCTATTCGATTATTGGATATACTTCATGATTAGACTATCTCGTATAGTGTTGTAATAAATTTATTATAATTTTTGATATTAACTGTTTATTATAATCTTTAGTATTAAGATCAAAAAAATTACCAATAAATTATTAGTGTTTAAATTTTTATCGATAAATGAAAATATCGATGATAAATGAAAATTTTATTTGTACGATTACATAATAATACGGAAAAAGACTGTGTCTCAAGAATTGACTTGGCGGCGTTTGTTATCACAAGAAAAAACATTGCCGTACTTTCAGAATATATTGTTTGCCATAGAGGAACGTAAAAAAAAAGGTATTACGATTTATCCTAAAAAAAAAGATATTTTTAACGCGTTTCGTTTTACTAGTTTTAAATCTATAAAAGTTGTTATTATAGGTCAGGATCCTTATCACGGACCTAATCAAGCACATGGATTTGCATTTTCCGTATTGCCTGGTATTTCGCCGCCTCCTTCTTTAAGGAATATTTATAAAGAACTTGCATCTGATATACCCAATTTTGTAATACCAGAGCACGGTTGTTTGCAGGGTTGGGCTCAGGAAGGGGTGCTATTGCTTAACAGTATTTTAACTGTTGAGGCAGGAAGAAGTTGTTCTCATGCTGATATTGGATGGGAACGATTTACAGATAAAGTAATATGTATACTGAACACATATAAGGAAAAAATTATATTTTTACTATGGGGTAAGTATGCTCAACACAAAGGTAGCATCATTAACTATAAAAAACATTATATTTTAACTGCGCCACATCCTTCACCTATATCAGCTCGACGTGGATTCTTAGGATGTCATCATTTTTCTAAGGTTAATATATTATTGACGCAACAAAATAAACAAATTATTAATTGGCAACCCAAAACAATTGAATCAATCTAATATAAGTAAAAAAATATACTATGAAGGATAATTTCCTTTATGTAGCTTTGGTTATTTTATGTTTTGTATTTTAAATATCATTGTTGATTTATCACGATAAATCAACAATGATAAATTAATAATTTATAATATATTTAAAAAATTTATATAATTTAATGAATTTAATTATTAAATTTAATTTAAATTAATTAAATAAATATAATTGTATTGTTTATGAAAATTTTATGTAAAGTATGATCATATTAATTAGATTAAAAATACAGCACGTTATTATTTCATGAAGGGGTGCATGAAAATTTGTAAATATACAATAAGCACTATTTTTTATTTATAACATTTTAAAAAAACATAATAATCCGTCATTTAGATTGTGATACTGTTACCATAGCAGGTCGAATTAATCTTCCATTCAGGATGTATCCTTTTTGAATTATTGTTAATACTTGATTGGGTTTATGGTCTTCAGATTCTATTATAGATATTGCTTGATGTATTTCAGGATTGAATGGCACGTTAATTTCATGTATGGATTTTAATCCAAATTTGTGCACAGTGTCTAAAAATGATTTTAATGTTAATTCAATACCTTCTATTATAGCAGATAGTGAAGTATTAGAATTATCTGAAATATTTATTGTACGTTCTAAATTATCAATTACTGGTAATAATTCAAAGATAAATCGTTCTAATCCAAATTTATGGATTTTTTCTATTTCTTGAGTATTACGTCGACGGATGTTTTCTATTTCAGCTGTAAGGCGTAATACGGTATTACGTTCGTGTTCTTGAAGTTGCGCTAATTTTATTTTTAATTTAATAATTTGATCATTTTTAGGATCAATAATGTTATCTGCTATCGAAACAGATTCTAATAGTTCTTCTTTTTCTGATTTTTCATTCCGTAATGTACTTTCATCAATATTGTTTTTTACATTATTATCTATCATGAATTTTCTCCTCCGTTTCCTGATTATATGTTTTATAATTCAGTTATTATAAGGATGAATAACAGGTATTCAAGACATCATTTATTATGAGTAAAAGTTATAACAAAAACAGAAAGGATTCAATAATAATATGACTTCTTCTATTTTTCGTACTATTGGTATTATCGGATATTCTCGTTATCCAAAAGCCGTACATACATATGATATATTATATCATTGGTTATATAGTAAAGGGATTACAGTAATAATCGAACATCATGCTGCTAGTTTATTAAATGCACAAAAAGCAGTTGTAGGTGATTTAAACGATATAGGAAATTACGCAGATTTAGCTATAGTCATAGGCGGAGATGGCAATATGTTAAGAGCTGCGAATATTTTAGCACGGCACGATATTAAAGTTATTGGGATCAATCGTGGAACTCTTGGTTTTCTTACTGATTTAGACCCTAATTCAGCGCTAGTGGAGTTATCTGATGTTCTATCAGGGCATTTTATTAATGAAAAGCGTTTTTTATTAGATGTAACAGTACAACGTTACAATAATTTAATCAGATTAGGTAGTGCTATTAATGAAGTTATTTTACATACAAACACAATTAGACATATGATTGAATTTGAATTATATATTGATGATAACTTTATTTTTTCACAGAGATCCGATGGTTTAATTATTTCTACTCCAACTGGATCAACCGCATATGCTTTATCTGCTGGAGGACCTATTCTTAGCCCTACAGTAGATGCTATTTTATTAGTACCAATATGCCCTCATACTTTGTCATCTCGGCCAGTTGTGATTAATAGTAAAAGTATGATTTGTCTGAAATTTTCTAAAGTAACATCTGAATTGAAAATAGGTTATGATAATCAAACTCCTGTTTTGGTATGTAAAGAAGAGGAAATTTTTATTCAACGTAGTAATCATTATCTTGATTTGATTCACCCTAGTAATTATAACTATTTTAAGACACTAAATATTAAGCTTGGTTGGTCACAGAATATTGCTGAAAATAAAAAATAATATTGTATTGATAATTATAACAAAAAAAATCATAGGTGTAATTAAACAATAATCATATGAGTATTAATTTTATATTACATTTGAAAAATAGATTGAGCAAAAAATTATGTATTTGAAAGTATTTTTTAGAACGCTACATACCATTATTTTTTTTATAACTCTGATATGTAGCATGAATTGTACTATGTTGCAATATATGCCTCAATACTCTGATATTAAGCAAGGTAATTATTTAAATGAATATGATATTAAAAAAATTCGTGTTGGAATGACAAAATTGGAAATCTCTTCTAATATCGGAGAGCCGACATTAGAGGGTTTTTTAAACCCAAATATATGGTATTATATCTTTTATTATCGTAGTGGTAATAAAATGTTGGAGCATCAAATTTTGACATTAAAATTTGATGCTCATGACATCTTAGTAACTGTAGAAAAAAGGTAATCATGCTTCTAAGGTGTTTTTATGTTGTTATGTATGATAAGTACCGTACATTATATGAGCCCTGGAAATGAATGCTGTAATTATGTTTTTATATTTAGTTTTAAAAATATGATTAAAAATTTTTTCGATAAATATTGATTTAAATTCGTAATGAGAAAAATATTCAATTCTACTGACAGCAGAAGTAATAGGAATAAATTCCCAATATCCATAAAATGATTTGAATGGTCCTTTTACCAAAAGGATTGAGATACTTTTGTTATGTATAAAAAAATTATGAGTGATCAATGATTTAGCAATTCCATTAGAAACTATATTCATTTCAGCAATTAATTCATTATTATTTTGTTCTAAAATTTTACTTACATTGCATCCAGGAAGAAATTTAGTATAAGAATTAATATCATTTACCAAATAAAACATTTGTTCTACACTATATGGTACTGAGATAAAATATTTGATGTAAGCCATATCAATCCTGTTTTAAATGGGTTTGAATATTACATTTATATTAATATAATCGTTTTTAGTAATAAAAAATAATATTTTAAAAAAAATTGTTATGAACCAGTTAATTTTAAAGAAAATTACACAAAATAAACACGCATATCATGAATATTTTATTGAAAAAAAAATTGAATCTGGAATTTCATTATTAGGGTGGGAAGTAAAATCTGCACGCTCTAATATGGTAATTATTGATAATAGTTACGTATCTTTTTATAATAAGGAAGCATATATTTGTAATTCTATATTTCAATCAAATGTAACCCAATTTTATAATGAAGCTCACAATTCCGTTCGTGTGCGTAAGTTGTTGTTAAAAAAAAATGAATTATTATTTTTAATGGAAAAAGTTAATCAAAAAAGTTATACTGCGATTATTTTGGATTTATATTGGAAAAATTCTTGGATTAAAGTGAATATTGGAATTGCTAAAGGTAAAAAAAAATACGACAAGAGAAATATAATACATATGCATAAATGGAAGAAAGAAAAAATACATATACTAAAATATACGAAATAATAATTGTTTGTATATACAGTGTTTCGGTGATATAATTATTTTTAATATCAGAATGGGGCTGATTTTGGATTCGACGGAGTATCTTATTATTTAAAGTGCATGCCGAGGTGAGGTAGGCCTCGTAAAAAGCCTCAAAAAAATAAATGCAAATACTACATATAAAGAATCTGTTGCTTTAGCAGCTTAAATCAGACTAATATCCTGAAGGTTCCCTCTCTTTTCAATATTTACTCTTAGATATTAAAATAAGTAGAGAGGTCATATAAATAAGAGTGCGCGTGAGTGCTTGCTTTTGGCTTAACGTTAAGTATTAAAAGCTAGTTGGTTAGTGATTGGTCTTGATATATCTACGCCAATTAAATGTAATTCAAGACCTAAGCATGTAGGTTACTAAGGATAAGAAGAATTCTGGACGCGGGTTCGAATCCCGCCAGCTCCACCATAATTTACGGATCAAATAAAATAAAAAAAGAAATTGAATGATGAAAGATGATGAAATTTACAGGGGATTTTCAATTTATCTTAATGCATTAAGATAAATTGAGGGTAAATATAGTTTTTATATTCTTGGCATGCATGGTTTGGAGTTTTGGTTATAGCTTGTTTATTCAAATCAATAAAAATTCTATCTTATTGATCGCCACTCAAAAATTTCTCTAATGAGATCATGTTTATTTCTCGTTTATCATGCTATGAACAAATCTATTCTTTGTTCATAGCATGATTGTGTTTAATTCAAAAATGTTTATTGCATGTAATTTAAAAAGTTTTAAAGAATGAAGAATAAAATCTTATGGATTATTTATATTTATTTATTGCTATTCTTTCCGAGGTTATTGCTACAGCTTCCTTAAAAGCATCTGAAGGATTTAGTAAATTATGTCCTTCTATTGTAGTAGTGATTGGTTATACGCTCTCTTTTATATTATTATCTTTAGTGTTGCAAACAATACCGATGGGTATTGCATATTCTTGTTGGGCTGGCCTTGGTATTGTGTTTATTACTGTAGCGGGATATGTATTTTATGATCAAAAATTAGATAGTTTAGCTGTTATTGGTATTGCTTTAATTATTATTGGTGTTGTATTGATTAATATATTTTCTGATACGATAGAACATTAACTAATTTTTTTAAAGAAAGTAATTTACTAATTTATTATATTTTTGAAGATATATATATATATGATATATTATTAGTAATAAAATATTAGTATTATTTCTGATGATTCAGTGTTTGTAAAAAGGATTTTTTTTAAAAATTAGACATTATGGTGTTTATTTTCTTTCCGTGCACGTATGATATTTGATGTTGATTTATTGGATTATTTGTATTATGTATGATTATTATATTTTGCAATATGTATTTTAAAATTAAAATAAGATATTTTTGATCGTTATGATAAAAAAAAGAAAATATAGTGAATTAAATAAATATGATGATCATCAAATATTTCTTAGAGAATTGCCTAAAATTATCCAGAAAGTAGATTATTTTAAGATTTTATTCAGTCCTAAGGAATTCAGAACTGCATTACTGCGTGCTATTTATAGGGCAAGCAATCATATCTGTTTGGTTACGTTGTATCTAGACGATGATCCAGGCGGTAAAAAAATTATCGATGCTTTATTCCATGTTAAAAAACTTCGCCCTCAAATCAAAATTAAAATTTTAGTAGATTGGCATCGCGCACGAAGAACTCGTATTGGTTCTTCTAAAAAATATACGAATATTGATTGGTATACAGACATTATAAAACAGTATCCTAATACTGAGATTGCAATATATGGAATACCGATTAATGTGAATGAAGCTTTAGGCGTTCTTCATTTAAAAGGATTTATTATTGATGATCAGATATTGTATAGTGGTGCTAATTTAAGTGATGAGTATTTACATGTAAATACTAAATATCGATATGATCGGTATCATGTAATACGTAATCCACAATTATCTGATATTATGTTGAATTATATTGATAAAGAATTGTTGTCTTCAAAAGTGACTAATAATTTGGGGTATGGAGATTCTTTAAAAAAATTAAATAAAAGTAGGAATAATATTCGTTTGTTGCGTCGTAATTTACGAAGAGTTTGTTACCATTATCAGGGTAACGCTACATTTAATGAATTAGCAATTTCTCCATTAGTTGGGTTAGGTAAAAATAGCACTCTTAATAAAACTATTTATCATTTAATTTATTCGGCAAGAAGTAAAGTTGTATTGTGTACACCTTATTTTAATATGCCTACTATGTTAATACGTGCTTTGGTTTTTTTACTACGTCAGGGAATAAATATAGAAATTATTGTAGGTGATAAAATTGCTAATGATTTTTATGTTCCTATACATCATCCATTTACATTAATTAGTGCTTTACCATATTTATATGAATTAAATTTACGTTATTTTCTAAAAAAATTACAAAAATATATTGATAATAAACGATTATTAGTGCGGATGTGGAAAGAAGGTAATAATGGGTATCATGTGAAAGGTATTTGGGTAGATGATGAATGGCAGTTGATTACTGGAAATAACTTAAATCCTAGATCTATAAGATTTGATTTAGAGAATGCTTTGCTTGTTCATGATCCATGTAAATTGTTATTTCATCAAAAAAATAAAGAATTAAACATGATTCGTATGCATACGAATCATGTTTTGCATTATACATCGTTACAACATGTATCCAATTATCCTAAAAAAATAAGCCAATTACTTTACAGAATGCACAAGATTAGATTTGATCGATTAATCAATCGTATTTTATAAAAATTAAATGTCAATTTGTACCCGTTCATATTTTCTCTATTTTATATTATAACCGCCAATCATTTAAAAATTTCAGAATTGCGAAGTTAAGCTCTCACGGGTCATTAGTATCGGTTAGCTCAACGCTTCACAGCGCTTACACACCCGACCTATCAACGTCATCGTCTTTAACGTCCCTTCAGGAGGATTTTAAAACCCTCAGGGAAGACTCATCTTGAGGCAAGTTTCCCGCTTAGATGCTTTCAGCGGTTATCTTTTCCGCACGTAGCTACCGGGCAATGCCATTGGCATGACAACCCGAACACCAGTGGTGCGTCCACTCCGGTCCTCTCGTACTAGGAGCAGCCCCTCTCAATCTTCCAACGCCCACGGCAGATAGGGACCGAACTGTCTCACGACGTTCTAAACCCAGCTCGCGTACCACTTTAAATGGCGAACAGCCATACCCTTGGGACCTACTGCAGCCCCAGGATGTGATGAGCCGACATCGAGGTGCCAAACACCGCCGTCGATATGAACTCTTGGGCGGTATTAGCCTGTTATCCCCGGAGTACCTTTTATCCGTTGAGCGATGGCCTTTCCATACAGAACCACCGGATCACTAAGACCTGCTTTCGCATCTGCTCGAATCGTCACTCTCGCAGTTAAGCTAGCTTATGCCTTTGCACTAACCTCACGATGTCCAACCGTGATTAGCTAACCTTTGTGCTCCTCCGTTACTCTTTGGGAGGAGACCGCCCCAGTCAAACTACCTACCAGACACTGTCCTTGATCCGGCTAACGGATCTAAGTTAGAATATCAAATGTCAAAGGGTGGTATTTCAAGGATGGCTCCATAAGAGCTAGCGCTCTTAATTCATCGCCTCCCACCTATCCTACACATCAATATTTAATATTCAGTATCAAGCTATAGTAAAGGTTCACGGGGTCTTTCCGTCTTGCCGCGGGTACGCCGCATCTTCACGGCGAATTCAATTTCACTGAGTCTCGGGTGGAGACAGTCTGGCCATCATTACGCCATTCGTGCAGGTCGGAACTTACCCGACAAGGAATTTCGCTACCTTAGGACCGTTATAGTTACGGCCGCCGTTTACCGAGGCTTCGATCAAGAGCTTTTCTTGTTAAGAAGATAACCCTCTCAATTAACCTTCCGGCACCGGGCAGGCGTCACACCGTATACGTCCACTTTCGTGTTTGCACAGTGCTGTGTTTTTAATAAACAGTTGCAGCCAGCTGGTATCTTCGACTGGTTTCAGCTCCAGAAGCAAATCTTGTTCCTTCACTTACGTCCCAGCGTGCCTTCTCCCGAAGTTACGGCACTATTTTGCCTAGTTCCTTCACCCGAGTTCTCTCAAGCGCCTGAGTATTCTCTACCTAACCACCTGTGTCGGTTTATGGTACGATTAGATATAACCTGAAGCTTAGAGGTTTTTCCTGGAAGTATAGCATTAATTCCTTCGCCATATTAATGACTCGTCATCGCGCCTCAGCGTCAGAAAGATTAGATTTTCTGAATCTTTCCGCTTACACGCTTAAACCGAGACTACCGATCCTCGGAGAACCTAGCTTTCTTCGTTACCCCATCGCAGTTATATCTAGTACAGGAATATTAACCTGTTTTCCATCGGCTACGCTTGTTGGCCTCACCTTAGGGGTCGACTCACCCTGCCCCGATTAACGTTGGACAGGAAACCTTAGTTTTTCGGCGAGCGGGTTTTTCACCCGCTTTATCGTTACTTATGTCAGCATTCGCACTTCTGATACCTCCAGCATGTCTTACAACACACCTTCTCAGGCTTACAGAACGCTCCCCTACCCAATAGTTTTATACTCAATAACTGATAAATCACAAATTTAAAAATACTTAAGTATAAAATTCTATTGTCGCAGCTTCGGTGCATGATTTAGCCCCGTTACATCTTCCGCGCAAGCCGACTCGACCAGTGAGCTATTACGCTTTCTTTAAATGATGGCTGCTTCTAAGCCAACATCCTGGCTGTCTAAGCCTTCTCACATCGTTTCCCACTTAATCATGACTTAAGGACCTTAGCTGGCGATCTGGGTTGTTTCCCTCTCCACGACGAATGTTAGCACCCGCCGTGTGTCTCCCGTAATAACTTTCTTTAGTATTCGTAGTTTGCATCGAGTTGGTAGTCTGGGATGGACCCCTAGTCGAAACAGTGCTCTACCCCTAAAGAAGAATTTACGAGGCGCTACCTAAATAGCTTTCGGGGAGAACCAGCTATCTCCCGGTTTGATTGGCCTTTCACCCCTAACCACAAATCATCCGCTAATTTTTCAACATTAGTCGGTTCGGTCCTCCAGTTAGTGTTACCTAACCTTCAACCTGTTCATGGTTAGATCACCGGGTTTCGGGTCTATATCCTGCAACTTAACGCCCAGTTAAGACTCGGTTTCCCTACGGCTCCCTTATTTAGTTAACCTTGCTACAGAATATAAGTCGCTGACCCATTATACAAAAGGTACGCAGTCACGCAAATTAGCAACATTCACGCTCCTACTGCTTGTACGTACACGGTTTCAGGTTCTATTTCACTCCCCTCGCCGGGGTTCTTTTCGCCTTTCCCTCACGGTACTGGTTCACTATCGGTCAGTCAAGAGTATTTAGCCTTGGAGGATGGTCCCCCCATCTTCAGACAGGATATCACGTGTCCCGTCCTACTTGTTGAGTTATGGTAATTAATATATTTTCAGATACGAGGCTATCACTCTATATTGCTAATTTTTCCAAATTATTCTCTTAATATATTAACGACGCTATGTAACTCTGGGCTGTTCCCCGTTCGCTCGCCACTACTAAGGGAATCTCAAATTGATTTCTATTCCTCAGAGTACTAAGATGTTTCAGTTCCTCTGGTTTGCTTTATTCAGTTATGAATTTACTGAATAATAATGCACAATTTAAATTGCATTGGGTTTCCCCATTCGGAAATCACCGGTTAAAACGCTTCAAATCAGCTTACCGATGCTTTTCGCAGATCAGCACGTCCTTCATCGCCTTTGACTGCCAAGGCATCCACCGTGTACGCTTAAATTACTTAACTTCGCAATCCTCAAATTTCTAAATCTTATTAAGACATTACACGTATCTGTGATTTAGATACTCTAATTATACTTTTAGGGTAAAATTAGTATAATATATGCATATATGGCTATATATTCTTGTAATGCAAATAATCATAGCAATTATTATTACATCTTATTTTTTTTATAAATAAAAAATTATGTAATGTACATTTACAAATAATCGCAAATAGTAATTAGTGTTTACACTAAAATTGTTTAATTTTAAGCTTTTCCCTTATTGTTAAAGAACAAAAAAAATACTAAACTTTTTATTTATAAAACCCCGTTTATCATGAAAGCCTACAATGTCCCCTAGGGGCTTCGAACCCCTGTTGCCGCCGTGAAAGGGCAGTGTCCTAGACCTCTAGACGAAGGGGACCGAGTTCTAGTAACAACAAAAATTTAATCTTGGTGTTTTATAAATATTTTAATTATCATATAAAAATATTAGACAATTGAAGTGGGCACTTTTGCTCATATTATTTCGATAAAGTAAGGAGGTGATCCAACCGCAGGTTCCCCTACGGTTACCTTGTTACGACTTCACCCCAGTCATGAATCACAAAGTGGTAAGCGCCCTCCCGAAGGTTAAGCTACTTACTTCTTTTGCAACCCACTTCCATGGTGTGACGGGCGGTGTGTACAAGGCCCGGGAACGTATTCACCGTGACATTCTGATCCACGATTACTAGCGATTCCGACTTCATGGAGTCGAGTTGCAGACTCCAATCCGGACTAAGACGTACTTTATGAGGTTTGCTTGCTCTCACGAGATCGCTTCTCTTTGTATACGCCATTGTAGCACGTTTGTAGCCCTACTCATAAGGGCCATGATGACTTGACGTCATCCTCACCTTCCTCCGGTTTATCACCGGCAGTCTCCTTTGAGTTCCCGACTTGACTCGTTGGCAACAAAGGATAAGGGTTGCGCTCGTTGCGGGACTTAACCCAACATTTCACAACACGAGCTGACGACAGCCATGCAGCACCTGTCTCAAAGTTCCCGAAGGCACTCTCATATTTCTATAAGATTCTTTGGATGTCAAGAGTAGGTAAGGTTCTTCGTGTTGCATCGAATTAAACCACATGCTCCACCGCTTGTGCGGGCCCCCGTCAATTCATTTGAGTTTTAACCTTGCGGTCGTACTCCCCAGGCGGTCGATTTAACGCGTTAGCTCCGAAAGTCACAGCTCAAAGTCTACAACCTTCAAATCGACATCGTTTACGGCATGGACTACCAGGGTATCTAATCCTGTTTGCTCCCCATGCTTTCGTACCTGAGTGTCAGTTTTCGTCCAGGGGGCCGCCTTCGCCACTGGTATTCCTCCAGATCTCTACGCATTTCACCGCTACACCTGGAATTCTACCCCCCTCTACGAAACTCTAGCTTGCTAGTTTCAAATGCAGTTCCTAAGTTGAGCTCAGGGATTTCACATCTGACTTAACAAACCACCTACGTACTCTTTACGCCCAGTAATTCCGATTAACGCTTGCACCCTCCGTATTACCGCGGCTGCTGGCACGGAGTTAGCCGGTGCTTCTTATATGGGTAACGTCAATTAGTATTGATATTAGCAATACTAAGTTCTTCCCCATTGAAAGTGCTTTACAACCCTAAGGCCTTCTTCACACACACGGTATAGCTGCATCAGGGTTTCCCCCATTGTGCAATATTCCCCACTGCTGCCTCCCGTAGGAGTCTGGACCGTGTCTCAGTTCCAGTGTGGCTGATCATCCTCTCAGACCAGCTAAGGATCGTGGCCTAGGTGGGCTATTACCCCGCCTACTAGCTAATCCTATCTGGGTTCATCCGGTGGCATAAGGCTTTTTTATTAATTAATAAAAAAGTCCCCTATTTTGGTCGTAATGACTTCATGCGGTATTAGCTATCGTTTCCAATAGTTGTCCCCCTCCATCGGGTAGATCCCCAGACTTTACTCACCCGTTTGCCGCTTGCCAGCAGAGCTGTATAAATTTACAACTCTCTGTTGCCGCTCGACTTGCATGTGTTAAGCTTACCGTCAGCGTTCAATCTGAGCCATGATCAAACTCTTCAATTTAAAATCTAATTTCCATTTATAAACTAAATTTGTTAATTTTAATCAGTAACTATCAATGAATTAACTTTTTATGTTTTAAAATGGATAGTACTATATCTTATATTCGCTTAAGTGCCCACATCAATTATCTAAAAATCATATTGTTAAAGAACTATATTTCTAATCATATATATTTCATACTATTTTAAAAATAAAACAAACACATCATTATCATTGATTTTGACTGATGTCAATAGTATTTATATTATTTTATAATTTGATAGTTTTTATTTAAAATATTTAAACTACATTTTTATAATTATAAAAATTATTTAAATCATTTTGTGTCTTAGGGAATATTATATAATAATAATACTGTAAATATGTTATTATTGATTAATATTGATTAAGCTATATTGATACCTTAGTTTAACTATTGTTGCGAGGATATTATGATACAATCATCATTGTTAATTCGTCGTGTATTAATTAGTGTGTTTGATAAATCCAATATTTTAGAATTTGCTCAGGCATTAATTCAACGGGGTATTCAATTATTATCTACTGGGGGTACGGCTCAAATGTTGTCTGATGCTGGATTGCCAGTAATCAAAATTTCTGACTATACTAAATTGCCTGAAATCATGGACGGACGCGTTAAAACATTGCACTATAAAGTATATGCCGGAATCCTTGGTAGACGAGGATTAGATGAGCCTATCATGCGTCAATATAATATTCCACCAATTGACATGGTAGTAGTTAATTTTTATTCATTTAATTCCTTACTTGTAAAAAATAAGAAATATTCTCAAGAAGAAATGTTAGATCGTAT
Source organism: Blochmannia endosymbiont of Camponotus sp. (assembly GCF_023586365.1). NCBI lineage: Bacteria > Pseudomonadati > Pseudomonadota > Gammaproteobacteria > Enterobacterales > Enterobacteriaceae > Candidatus Blochmanniella > Blochmannia endosymbiont of Camponotus sp. The sequence goes on along the minus strand of NZ_CP097759.1, from coordinate 747,986 downwards.
TGATATCAGTGGTCCAAGTATGGTAAGGGCAGCAGCAAAAAATTATAAAAACGTAGTTATTGTAGTCAATAGCAATAGCTATAAAAAAATTTTAGATGAAATCAATCGTTATGATGGATTGATCAGTTTAAACACTCGTTTTCATTTGGCGGTAAAAGCATTTAAATATGTTACTGAATATGATAATACAATTTCTGATTATTTTAATCAACAATTACGAAGCAACTATCACACATCCATTGCTAATGATCATTATTACGATCAATCTTGTCCTTATTTTCCTAAAAATTTAACTTTTATGAATCTTAAATTTATAAAAAAACAAGATATGCGTTATGGAGAAAATCCGCATCAACGCGCAGCATTTTATATGGATACATCTAAGAAACAAACAGGATCTATTGCTGCTGCTCAGCAATTACAAGGCAAACCATTATCTTATAATAATATAGTAGACATGGATACGGCGTTAGAATGCGCGAAAATGTTCGATGAACCAACTTGTGTGATTGTTAAACATACTAATCCATGTGGTGTAGCGACATCTGATACTATTTACACTGCGTATACTAAAGCTTATCAATCAGATCCGATTTCTGCGTTCGGGGGAATTATTGCTTTTAATAGATCTTTAGATAAAAACACGGCTCAAGCTATTATTAGTCAACAATTTGTCGAAGCAATCGTTGCTCCAAACATTAATCGAGATTGTATTAGTATTGTATCTAGTAAAAAACATATACGAATATTGAGGTGTGGTATGTGGACCCCACGAACATCAGATGTAGATTTCAAACGAATTAATGGAGGATTATTAATACAAGATTATGATATAATGACAAATTTAGAGCATTTAGAAATAGTTACTATTCAGCAACCAACAAAAGAAGAAATGAAAGATGCATTGTTCTGTTGGAAAGTGGTTAAATTCGTTAAATCTAATGCCATCGTTTGTGCTAAAAATTGTCAAACTATCGGAATTGGAACCGGTCAAATGAATAGGGTATATGCAGCAAAAATAGCTACTTCTTTCCAAGAACGACAGGGCACATTAAATGCTAAAGGGTCAGTGATGGCTTCTGATGCTTTTTTTCCTTTTTCTGATGTGGTACATATTGCGTCCGAAATAGGTATCAAATGTATTATTCAACCAGGAGGATCTATTCGAGATCAAGAAATTATTAAAACTGCTGATCGGTATGGTATTGCGATGATTTTCACGCATATTCGCCATTTTAGGCATTAATTGTTTAAAAAAATTATTGTATTTCTCTTGAGAACATGCAAATGTCCTAAGACATTTTTTGATAATAACAGTAATTATGTATCAACAAAATAATAGATTTTTTACCATTTAAAAATTGTAGGTAATAATTTTCTTAAAGACATTTTGAACAGAATTTATTTTATCTATAAAAATTAGGGAAAAGGACTAACTTTTTATATAAAGAAAAATGCAAACATGTTTTATTGACAACATTGATTTAATTAGGTTATGTATTTATACTTGACTATAAATAAGTGTTTATTATTTTATAAATATAGCTTATTTTATGAGCAAAGTTATGCGACAGTATAATCATGAATTGTCAATTTCACTTCGAACACGAAGGTTATTATAAAAAAAACAAAAATTGCACACCCATTTTTAAGTTAATAAATATTTTAAATTATATGTGTAAAAAATTTTAGTATAAACTTAAATAATATCAGCTCAAATAATATCATATTTATGCTTATAGCGTGATTTTACAATATAGTTCTCACTCTTGCTTGTTATCATATTTTTGAAATTCTATTTATTTAGGAGAAGTTGCGTTTAATAGTTCAGTTAAATTCGCTGATGCTTCATCTGCTGTAATTTGAGAAGAAACATTTGTTATTACAGATTTTTCTGTTTCTTTTTTATTACTGGAATGACGGTGATGTATACGCTCTTGATGATAAGAGTAGCCAGTTCCAGCTGGAATTAATCTACCAACAATGACATTTTCTTTAAGACCACGTAGTTCGTCGCGTTTTCCAGCTACAGATGATTCTGTCAGTACACGTGTTGTTTCTTGAAAAGATGCTGCAGAAATAAACGATTCTGTCGCTAATGAAGCTTTGGTTATGCCTAATAAATTACGTATAAAACTTATTTTTACTTTTCCTTCGTTTTCTAATTTTCGATTAGCAATTTTAATACGTGAATATTCTACCTGTTCACCTACTAAAAAATCAGAACTGCCTGATCGAATCACAGTGGCTTTACGCAACATCTGACGCACAATAACTTCTATATGTTTATCGTTGATCTTTACTCCTTGTAAACGATACACATCTTGCACTTCATTTACAATGTAATGAGTTACAGCGTGTACTCCACGTAATCTCAGAATATCATGTGGAGATTCTGGCCCATCAGAAATGATATCTCCACGCTCTACGTATTCACCTTCAAAAACATTAAGATGACGCCATTTGGGAATCATTTCTTCATAAACATCACCGTCTTCAATAGGAGAGATCATTAAACGGCGTTTTCCTTTGGTTTCTTTTCCAAAAGAAACGGTCCCGCTAATTTCTGCTAAAATTGCTGATTCTTTTGGACGCCGTGCTTCAAAGAGGTCGGCAACACGCGGTAAACCCCCGGTAATATCTTTAGTACCACTGCTTTCGTACGGTAATCTTGCTAATATATCTCCACAAATAATTCTGGATCCATCAACTAATTGAATTACACTTCTGCCAGGTAAAAAATATTGCACAGGCACATCTGTACCTGGAATAAATATATCATAACCATTAATATCTACTATTTTCAATGTAGGTCTTAAATCTTTAGCGCCACTCACACGTTCAGAGGTATCTAATACTACAATAGAGGTTAATCCTGTTAATTCATCCGTTTGTTTAACAATACTTTGACCATCTATCAGATCAATAAACTGGATAAATCCACTTACTTCAGCAATCACTGGCATAGTATGTGGATCCCAATAAGCTACTATTTCTCCATGTATGACTTTTTCTTCGTTTTTTTTAGTTATTATAGCGCCATACGGTACTTTATAGCTTTCTTTGGTACGAGAAAATTGATCAATAATTTTAAGCTCGGTGTTACGTGATATAACCACTAATTTTCCTTCTCCATTTATCACGGATTTGATATTTTTTAAACAGACAGTACCCGTGTTTTTAATTTGAATACTCGATTCTAAAGCAGATCGGGAGGCAGCCCCCCCAATATGGAAGGTACGCATAGTTAATTGAGTGCCTGGCTCACCGATAGATTGAGCAGCAATGACACCAATTGCTTCTCCTTTATTTACAAGTTGCCCCCGAGCTAAATCTCGACCATAACATTTTGAACAAACTCCAAAATCAGTATCACAAGTCACAACAGATCGCACCTTAACAGTATCAATTGAATGTTCATCCAAAATATCACACCAGTATTCGTCTAATAAAGTATTACGTACAACCAATACTTTATCATTCGTATTAGATTCTAGAATATCTTCTGCTAAAACTCGACCTAATACACGTTCTCGTAGAGGTTCTTTTACATCTCCGCCTTCAATAACAGGGCTCATTACGATACCGGAAAATGTATTGCAGTCGTCTTGAGTAATTACTAAATCTTGCGCAACATCTACTAAACGACGAGTTAAATAACCAGAATTAGCTGTTTTTAAAGCAGTATCCGCTAATCCTTTACGCGCTCCATGTGTAGAAATGAAATACTGTAATACATTTAATCCTTCCCGAAAATTTGCGGTGATAGGTGTTTCAATAATTGATCCATCCGGTTTTGCCATTAAACCACGCATTCCGGCAAGTTGGCGAATTTGTGCCGCTGATCCACGCGCCCCAGAATCTGCCATCATAAAAATATTATTAAATGACGCTTGAATTTCTGTTTGTCCAGCGCGATTCATCACAGTCTCAGTAGCTAAATTATCCATCATTGCTTGGGCAACACGTTCATTAGCCGCAGCCCAAATATCGATAACCTTGTTGTAGCGTTCTCCTGCTGTCACTAATCCAGTTTGAAATTGTTCTTGTATTTCTACCACTTCAGATTCTGCTTCATCGATTATATCCGCTTTTTTCGAAGGAATCATCATATCATCAATACCGACAGAAGCTCCAGAACGAGCAGCATATGCAAACCCAGTATACATAATTTGATCGGCTAAGATAACAGTAGCTTTCAGCCCGAGCAAACGATAACAATTATTTAACATTATGGATATAGCTTTCTTGCCTAATACTTGATTGACCAAGATAAATGGTAATCCTTTAGGAACAATCATCCAAAATATAGAGCGTCCTATTGTACTCTTGACAAGATTTGTTTTTTTTGCCCATTCTCCGTTTTTATCATATTCATATTCAGTAATACGTATCCTAATACGAGCATGTAGATCGGCCAAACCTAAACGATAAAGATATTCCGCTTCCTTTGGGCCAGTTAATACCATTCCTTCACCTTTAGCATTTGAACGTTCTCGAGTCATATAATACAAACCTAATACTACGTCCTGCGATGGAACAATAATAGGTTCTCCGTTAGCAGGAGATAAAATATTATTAGTAGACATCATTAAAGCTCTAGCTTCTAATTGAGCTTCAAGTGTTAATGGCACGTGTACTGCCATTTGATCACCGTCAAAATCAGCGTTATAAGCAGCACAGACTAATGGATGTAATTGAATGGCTTTTCCTTCTATTAATACTGGTTCAAAAGCTTGAATTCCTAACCTATGTAATGTAGGAGCGCGATTTAACATTACTGGATGTTCTCGAATTACGTTATCAAGAATATCCCATACTACAGCTTCTTCTCGATCTACCATTTTTTTAGCTGCTTTAATAGTACTAGCAAAACCTTGTAATTCTAATTTTCCATAAATAAATGGTTTAAATAATTCTAAAGCCATTTTTTTTGGTAATCCACATTGATGTAATTTTAAATAAGGTCCAACAGTGATTACTGAACGACCAGAATAATCAACACGTTTTCCTAAAAGATTTTGACGAAATCTACCTTGTTTGCCTTTAATCATATCAGCTAAGGATTTCAAAGGACGTTTGTTAGAACCAGTAATTGCACGTCCTCTACGTCCGTTATCCAGCAATGCATCTACTGCTTCTTGTAGCATTCTTTTTTCATTACGTACTATGATTTCTGGAGCAGCTAAATCCAATAATCGCTTTAATCTATTGTTTCTATTAATAACACGACGGTATAAATCATTTAAATCAGAAGTAGCAAAACGCCCTCCATCTAATGGAACCAATGGTCTTAAATCCGGAGGGAGTACTGGTAACACATTTAAAATCATCCATTCAGGTTTATTTTCAGAATATATAAATGCTTCAATTAATTTTATACGTTTTGTTATTTTTTTACGTTTAGTTTCAGAATTACTATCTTCTAATATTTCTCGTAAGTATTCACACTCATTTTTTAAATTTGTATTTCTTAATAAAATTTGGATGGCTTCGGCTCCCATTTTAGCTTCAAATTCATCTCCAAATTCTTCTAATGCATCTAAATATTCCTCTTCAGTTAAGACCTGACGACATTCGAGACTAGTCATACCGCTTTCGACTACTACATAGGATTCGAAATATAGAACGCGTTCAATATCACGTAATGGCATATCTAATAACAAACCAATACGCGATGGTAATGATTTTAGAAACCAAATATGAGCAGTAGGAGAAGCCAATTCGATATGGCCCATGCGTTCACGTCGCACTTTGCTTTGTGTTACTTCTACTCCGCATTTTTCGCAAACCACTCCACGATGTTTTAGACGCTTATATTTACCGCATAAGCACTCATAATCTTTAATAGGCCCAAAAATGCGTGCACAAAATAAACCATCTCGTTCAGGCTTAAAAGTACGGTAATTAATAGTCTCTGGTTTTTTTACTTCACCAAAAGACCAGGATCTAATCATATCTGGAGAAGCAAGTGCAATTTTGATTGCATTAAATTCTTCTACTTGAGTATGTTGTATCTTAAAAAATTTAAGTAAATCTTTCACAGATGAGCCTTTAAAAGTTATACCTTTTGAACATATAAGTACTATATGCTTTACAAACATATATCTATATATAGAGAGATTAATTAAAAAATATTAATCTTCTAGTTCAATATTAATTGCTAAAGAACGAATTTCTTTTAATAAAACATTAAAAGACTCAGGCATTCCCGGTTCCATCGTATGATTACCATCAACAATATTTTTATACATTTTAGTACGTCCATTTACATCATCTGATTTTACAGTTAACATTTCTTGTAAAGTATATGATGCGCCATAAGCCTCTAATGCCCATACTTCCATTTCTCCAAAACGTTGACCTCCAAACTGAGCTTTTCCACCCAATGGTTGTTGGGTTACTAAACTATAAGAACCAGTAGAACGTGCGTGCATTTTATCGTCTACCAAATGATTTAGTTTTAACATATACATATAGCCCACAGTCACTTGTCTCTCGAATGCTTCCCCTGTGCACCCATCAAATAATGTAATCTGACCAGAGCTAGGTAATCCTGACAATTTTAAAAGATCTTTAATTTCTTTTTCTGTAGCTCCATCGAATACTGGAGTAGCAATAGGCATTCCTTTTTTTAAATTTTTAGCTAATTTTAATATTTCTACATCTGAAAATAAATTAAGATTGATGTGTTGACGCGATCCTTCTCCTAAATTATACGCTTGCTGCATAAAGCTTCTTAATTGATTTGCTTCTTTATGTTGTTGCAACATAAAGTTTATTTTATCTCCAATACCTTTTGCCGCCATACCAAGATGTGTTTCTAAAATTTGACCAATATTCATTCGAGATGGCACTCCAAGAGGATTGAGTACGATATCTACCGGTATTCCATGTTGGTCATATGGCATATCTTCAATGGGGTTAATTTTAGAGATTACTCCTTTATTTCCATGTCTTCCTGCCATTTTGTCGCCAGGCTGTATCTGGCGTTTTACAGCTAAATATACTTTAACTATTTTTAAAATACCAGGGGCTAATTCATCTCCTTGAGTAATTTTACGATGTTGCACTTCTGATTTTTTTTCAAAAATGCGTTTTAAATCAAAATATTGTTTAGTTAATTGAGATAATTGATATTGTTTTTCTGGATCTGATAACACCAGATCTAACCAAGCATTGCGACTAGTTTCAAACAATTTCTTTTTGTCAATTCCACTGGCCATTAATACATCGTAGACACGATCAAATAAAGCTGATTCAAAAATTTGTAATTCTTCACTTAAATCTTTCTTAACCTGTTTTAATTTCTCGGATTCAATTATTAATGAACGTTTATCTTTATTAATGCCATCCCTAGTAAATATTTGTACATCAATTACAGTACCACAAACCCCGTTAGGAACACGTAAAGATGAATCTTTTACATCGGATGCCTTTTCACCAAAAATAGCACGTAACAATTTTTCTTCTGGTGTTAATTGAGTTTCTCCTTTAGGTGTAACTTTTCCAACGAGGATATCTCCTCCTATTACTTCTGCGCCGATATAGATAATTCCAGATTCATCTAATTTAGATAAAGCTGTCTCTCCTACATTTGGAATATCAGCTGTGATTTCTTCCGGTCCTAATTTAGTATCACGAGATACACAAGTTAACTCTTGAATATGTATACTTGTAAATTTATCTTCTTGTACTACACGTTCCGAGACCAACATTGAATCTTCAAAATTATATCCATTCCAAGGCATAAATGCAATTCGCATATTTTGACCTAAAGCTAATTCTCCTAAATCAGTAGATGGACCATCCGCGATAACATCTCCACGTTCTACTAGTTCTCCTAAAGATACGCAAGGACGTTGATTGATACAAGTATTTTGGTTAGATCGAATATATTTTGTTAAGTGATAGATATCAATTCCTGATTCTTCAGTATGTGTTTCATTCTCATTAACATGTATGACAATACGTGACGCATCCACATATTTAACGACACCGCCGCGTTTAGCTACCACGGTAACACCAGAATCTATAGCTACTGCACGTTCCATTCCAGTACCCACTAGTGGTTTTTCACTGCATAAAACAGGAACAGCTTGGCGTTGCATGTTTGCACCCATAAGAGCACGATTGGCATCGTCGTGTTCAAGAAAAGGAATTAATGAAGCAGCAACTGAAACTATTTGTTGTGTAGATACATCCATATAATCAACTTGGTCTTTTTTAAAAAGACCGGATTCACCTTTATTTCTGCAAGTTACCAGATCGTCAATAAATTCTCCTGTTGAATTTAGGTTTGTATTTGCTTGAGCAATAACAAAATCACCCTCTTCAATTGCAGATAAGTAATGAATGTCATTGCTGACAACACCATTTTGGACTTTTCGGTATGGAGTTTCTAAAAATCCGTATTTATTAGCTCGAGCATATACAGACAATGAATTAATTAAACCTATATTTGGTCCTTCTGGAGTTTCAATTGGGCAGACTCGACCGTAATGTGTAGGATGGACATCACGCACTTCAAATCCTGCACGTTCTCTAGTTAAACCTCCTGGTCCTAACGCAGATATGCGACGTTTATGAGTAATTTCTGATAATGGATTATTTTGGTCCATAAATTGAGATAATTGGCTAGAAGTAAAAAATTCTCTTACTGCGGCTGAAATTGGTTTAGCATTAATCAAGTCTTGAGGAGTTAATACGTCTAAATCACCTAAAGATAAGCGTTCTTTCACCGCCCGTTCTACTCTAACTAATCCAATTCTAAATTGATTTTCTGCCATTTCACCTACAGAACGAATACGTCGATTCCCCAAATGATCGATATCATCTACTTCTCCTTTTCCATTTCTAATATCAATCAATTTTTTTATTACATCAACAATATCATCCTTTTTTAATGTTCCCAAATCTTCTATTTGTGCCCGTTGTAATGAACGATTGAATTTCATTCTTCCTACAGAAGACAAGTCATAGCGCTCTTCTGAAAAAAATAAGTTTTCAAATAAATACTCGGCAGCTTCTTTAGTCGGGGGTTCCCCTGGACGCATTACACGATAAATTTCTATTAATGCATCAAATTTATTTGTAGTTGCATCAATACGCAAAGTTTCAGAGATATAGTTACCGTAATCTAAATCGTTGCTGAATAATGTTTCTATAGATTCATATCCCGATTGAATTAAATTATGCAATATGTCAGCGGATATTTCTGTATTAGCTGTAACAATAGGCATATCTGTATTCTTATCGAAATAGTCTTTTATAACAACTTTACCAATTATATAATCCATGGGTACTTCAATTTTTGAAATTTTATCCTTTTTTAATTGACGAATGTGTTTAGCTGCAATACGACGTCCTTTTTTTACATATATAACACCATTAACAGCAATATTAAAAGATGCTGTTTCACCGCGCAATCTTTCAGGGATTAAATGCATATATAATGTATTATTCTGAATTTCGTATACTACTTTGTTAAAGAATATGTTTAAAATTTGATCGGTAGTATAATTTAAAGCTCGTAATATCACTGTTACTGGTAGCTTGCGTCGTCGATCAATTCGAACAAATAAATTATCTTTTAAATCAAATTCAAAATCTAACCAAGATCCACGATATGGAATAATACGTGCATTATATAATACTTTTCCGGATGAATGTGTTTTGCCTTTATCGCTATCAAAAAACACACCCGGACTTCTATGCAATTGAGACACAATAACTCGTTCAATGCCATTGATAATAAAAGTACCATTATTAGTCATGAGAGGAATTTCACCCATATATACTTCTTGTTCTTTAGTATTTTTTATTGTGTTATTTAATCCCTCTCGTTCATAAATAATTAGACATAGACGTACGCGTAATGGAGCAGAAAAGGTAGCGCCGCGTGTCTGACATTCTTTCACATCAAACGTTGGTTCTCCTAACTGATATTTGATGTATTGTAGTTCAGCATTTCCATTATAGCTTTTAATTGGAAAAACGGATCTAAAAGCTGCTTCCAATCCACATTGTCCTTCTGGATCTTGTTTAATAAATTTTTGAAAAGAATCAATCTGAATAGAAAGAAGATATGGAATATCCAAAACTTGAGGGCGTTTTCCAAAGTCTTTACGAATACGTTTCTTTTCAGTATAAGAATACACCATAAAGTTCCTCGATAGTTAATATGGGCGATTGTTTTTTCAAAGAAATAAGCTAGTTGCTATATAACATAGTTAATAAACTTATATATCTATTTTCGACTTAGATACATATAGTATTTATGTGCTTTTATTTTTTAAAATGCATATAGAATTTAGAAGTACCATAATTCTACTATTTGTTAAATATTAAATATCACTTCCATATAAATGATATAAAACCCTACAGCCAACCGAATCAATAATAAATTATTTAATTTGTCTTCATTTAATTTCGACAGATGCGCCTACTGTTTCTAGAGTTTTTTTTAAAGTTTCAGCATCATCTTTGTTTATTGATTCTTTCAAAATGACAGGAGCAGATTCCACTAATTCTTTAGCTTCTTTTAACCCTAGACCAGTGATACTGCGCACAGTTTTAATGACAGGAATTTTGTTATTACCAATAGCAGTTAAAAAAACATTAAATTCAGTTTGCTCTTCTACGATTGCCTCTGATGTATCAGGTTCAACAGTAGTCAATGAAGCCGCGGAGACTCCAAATTTTTCTTCCATCATAGAAGTTAACCGAACTATTTCCATAACAGACATATTGGAAATAGCATCTAAAATTTGTTCTTTTGTAAGAGACATAAAAATTTCCAAAAATATAAAATATTAAAAAATATTACATAATCAAATTACTATTTATTCAAAATATCTACAATATATTTAATAAACTATATTTTTTTTTGATTAGATAATATATGTAAAATGTGTATTAAACTTCCTATACCACTTGTTTTCATCATTGTTATCAATCTAATAATAGCTTCTTTCTGATCAGGTAAATCAGACAAGAGATTTATTTTAGATGCGGGAATAAATTTTCCCTCAAAAACTGCACCTTTTATTTTAAAGTGCTCATGGTTTTTAGTAAATTTTACAAAAACTCGTGCGGAATCGCGAGGTTGATTCACAGAAAATGCAACAATATTTTGTCCTGTTAAAATTTCTCGTAAACACGCTAAAGGTGTATTTTCAATTACTCTTCGCATGAGTGTATTACGAATAACATGTATGCTTACACCAATATCACGTGCTTCCTTTCTCAATTTAGTAACTTCATTAACAGCAATACCGTCCAAAGACGCTACTACGGCAGATAAAGCTCTTGTAGCTGTTTCATGAATTTTACAGATGATCTCTTCTTTTTTTTGAAGATTTAATGCCATTAATAACACCGTGCTGTAATTCAATACACAATGGATACATGAATACACCAATCATAAACTTCTATACATGTTCATAAATTAATTTAGTCATGTTAAATAAAAGTTTTAATCAATTTTAATCGCCTACCTATCATTAGATAGGTAATAAACACAATTTAATCTAAATTCGTTAGAATTAACAACCGCGTATATGTGCATGAAATACGTTATTATTGTTTTTAATCATAAATCCAATTTATGCCCAAAATGTATTTATATAAATACAATGAACACACCATACCAAGGATATTCTAAACCAATTTGAAGATCATGTAAAGAATATTATTAATAAAAAGAATCAATATTAATTAATTGCAACACACAGACTATTACGATCAATAGATATAGATCTACCCATAGTAGTGGAAATAGTCACTTTTTTGATGTATGTTCCTTTATATAGCACCGGTTTAGCTTGTTTTAAAGATACTATTAACGCTTCTAAATTTTCTTTAAGTTGTATGAGATCAAAATTAATTTTCCCAATGGTAGAATGAATAATACCGTTCTTATCATTTTTATAACGTACTTGCCCTAATTTAGCATTTTTAACTGATTCTGCTATATTATGGGATACAGTACCCATTTTAAGATTAGGCATTAAACCTCTTGGCCCCAAAATAGGGCCTAATTTACTTACTGTATTCATGACATCAGGCGATGCAATCACTACATCTGGGAGATAGTTCTTATTTTTTATTTGATCATATAAATCTTCTAATCCAACTAGATCAGCCCCCGCATTTTTAGCCAACACTATATTGTCACCTTGAGCGAAAACAGCAACATGAATATTACGACCAATACCATGCGGTAGAATCACATTACTACGTATATTTTGATCGGATTTACGCGCATCAATACCTAAATTAATAGCGGTATCAACACTTTCAATAAATTTAACTCTTGTCATTTTTTTTAATAACTCTAATCCATCCAATACGTGGTATTGGATGGATGCGTCCGCGCAATTTCGTATCATACGCATTCTTTTGCTTAATTTACCCGTCATATTAATTAATCTCTTCCACTTCAAGTCCTATAGAACGAGCTGTACCTATGATAGAACGTGATATTGATTCTATATTAGCTCCTGTCATATCAACAGCTTTAATTTTTGCGATCTCATAAATTTGAGCGCGCGATATTTTACCAACATTTATTACATTTGGTTTCTCAGATCCAGATTGAATATTTGCTGCTTTTTTCAATAAAATTGAAGCAGGAGGAGTTTTAGTAATGAATGAAAAAGAACGATCACTATAAACAGTAATGACAACTGGGATGGGTAATCCTGTTTCAAGCTGAGAGGTATTTTCATTAAATGCTTTACAAAATTCCATAATGTTAACGCCTTGTTGCCCCAAAGCAGGCCCAATAGGAGGACTGGGATTAGCAGCTCCAGCAGAAATTTGAAGTTTAATATATGCTTTTACTTTTTTTATTACCATATTCGTCGTCCTAGCCAATAATATTTCTGGTTTTTATTTTGATTGACTACATACTAACTATAACCACAAAATAATAATTACCTTTTTCTGTGCAAATTAAATATATCATTTTATATACTAATTTTATATTAAGATTTTTCAACTTGTGAAAAATCTAATTCTACTGGAGTGGCTCGCCCAAAAATAGAAACTGATACTTTTAGACGATTTTTTTCATAATCTACTTCTTCTACTACAGCATTAAAGTCAGAAAAAGGTCCATCACTGACTCGAATAAGTTCACCAGGTTCAAATAATGTTTTAGGACGAGGTTTATCACCTATTTGCTGCAATCGATGCATAATATCATCAACTTCTTTATCCCCAATAGGAGCGGGTTTATCGCATGTTCCTCCAACAAAACCCATAACACGTGGAACACTTTTTACTAAATGCCAACTAGAATCATTCATTATCATCTGCACCAATACATAACCAGGAAAAAATTTACGCTCGCTTTTTCTACGTTGTCCAGCTCGCATTTCGACTACTTCTTCTGTTGGGACCATGATTTCACCGAACATTGTATCCATATTGTGTAGTTTAATATGCTCACGTAAAGAATGAGCTACACGATTCTCAAATCCAGAAAACGCTTGAATAACGTACCAACGTTTCTTTAAAAGGGCAGTCATATTACAACCTTAACCCAAATGATATCACATGAACTAAAATAGTATCTAATCCCCATAATAATAACGACATAACTATTGTTACTCCTGTCACGACTAAAGTAGTGTTGAGCCCATCTTGATAAGTAGGCCACACTACTTTCCGGCACTCAATACGTGATTCATCTCCAAATATAATTATTAATTTTCCTATTTTTGTAGTTGACGAAATGTATATAGCAGTAGTAACGATAATGAAAATTACCATGCTTCTGGTTAAAGCATTATAATTGCGACATAAATAATTTCCAACAATAGATGTTGCGATCAATCCTAGAATGCTAATCCATTTAATTATTTCTAATACATGTATTTTTTTTTTACTTTCATTTTTTACATACATATCAACACACTACCATATTATTATAATACACACCTATTTTATAATTACAGAATTATATTTATTGATTTATATAATTAGGATATAATTTTAGATACAATACCAGCACCTATAGTACGGCCACCCTCTCTAATAGCAAATCTAAGACCGTCATCCATAGCTATCGGAGCAATTAAATGAACGATCATTTTAATATTATCCCCAGGCATCACCATATCCACCCCTTCTGGTAATTCAATGGTGCCAGTGATATCTGTAGTACGAAAATAAAATTGAGGACGATACCCTTTGAAAAACGGCGTATGTCTTCCTCCTTCATCTTTATTTAAAATATACACTTCTGATTCAAAATGAAAATGAGGCTTGATATATCCAGGTCTAGATAGCACTTGACCGCGCTCTACTTCATCTCGTTTAGTACCGCGTAATAAAACACCAACATTTTCTCCAGCACGTCCTTCGTCTAATAATTTCCTAAACATTTCTACCCCGGTGCATGTGGTTTTTATTGTATCTTTTATACCAACAATTTCTATTTCTTCTCCTACTCTGATAACACCACGTTCAATACGGCCTGTTACAACTGTACCTCTCCCAGAAATAGAAAATACATCTTCAATGGGTAGTAAAAATGGTTGGTCTACAACACGTTTAGGTTCTGGGATATAATTATCCAATACATCTGATAATTCTAAAATTTTATTAGACCATATTTCATCGTTTTCTAATGCTTTTAAAGCAGATCCTCGAATGATTGGTGTATTGTCTCCTGGAAAATCGTATTGAGATAGTAATTCTCGCATTTCCATCTCAACCAATTCTAATAATTCTTCATCATTTACCATGTCGCATTTATTCATGAATACAATGATGTGAGGTACTCCTACTTGTCTAGCTAATAAAATATGTTCACGGGTTTGCGGCATAGGTCCATCAGTGGCGGCTACTACTAAAATTGCGCCATCCATTTGTGCAGCTCCAGTTATCATATTTTTTATATAATCGGCATGTCCAGGGCAGTCAACATGCGCATAATGTCGATATGCAGTATCGTATTCAACATGAGAAGTATTTATAGTAATTCCTCGTGCTTTTTCTTCTGGAGCATTGTCAATTTGATCAAAAGCACGTGCATAGCCACCATATTTTTTAGACAAAACAGCGGTTATAGCGGCAGTTAAAGTAGTTTTTCCATGATCTACATGGCCAATAGTGCCTACATTAATATGTGGCTTTACGCGTTTAAATTTTTCTTTGGACACCTCTAAACTCCTTAGGTCTTTTTATGGTTTTTCAAAAATAATTGAACCCCAAATATTACCTATTATTGCTTAATTTGACGAGAATTTATAATAAATTGAGCTATACTACTAGGTACTTCGTTATATTTTAAAAACTCCATAGAATAAGAAGCGCGTCCTTGAGTTTGTGAACGTAAACCAGTAGCATAACCAAACATTTCAGATAAAGGAACTTGAGCACAAATTATCTTTCCGCTAATTGTAGAATTTTCTAAACCACTGATGATACCTCTTCGACGATTTAAATCTGCAATAACATCCCCCATATAATCTTCAGGTGTTTCAATTTCTACATTCATAATAGGTTCTAATAATACAGGATGAGCTTTCATGAATCCTTCTTTAAATGCTATAGATCCTGCTATTTTAAATGCTATTTCTGAAGAATCAACCTCGTGATAAGAACCATCAAAAATAGCTACACAAACATCTACAATTGGATATCCAGCAAGAATACCATTACTTATTTGTTCTCGTACACCTTTATCTACAGCAGGTATATATTCCTTAGGTACGGCTCCTCCTACAATTTCATTTAAAAATTTATAACCTTCTTCATGTGAATGCATAGGCATAGGTTCAATACGTAACCAAACGTGGCCGAATTGACCTCGGCCCCCTGATTGACGAATAAATTTACCCTCTTGTTTTACGCTATCACGAATAGTTTCACGATAAGCAACTTGAGGTTTACCTACATTAGCCTCAATATTGAACTCTCTTCTCATACGTTCTACAAGAATTTCTAAATGCAATTCACCCATCCCAGCAATGATAGTTTGCCCAGAGTCTTTATCAATCCATACACGAAATGATGGATCTTCTTGAGCTAAACGATTTAAAGCGAAACCCATTTTTTCCTGATCTGATTTAGTTTTCGCTTCAACCATCACAGAAATCACAGGTTCTGGAAATTCCATACGTTCTAGTATAATTGGGGAAGATGGAGCGCATAAAGTATCTCCAGTATCAACATCTTTTAAACCAATAGCTGCAGCAATATCACCTGCATGCACAGATTTTATTTCTTCCCGTTTATTCGCATGCATTTGCACTATTCGACCGAATCGCTCACGTTTTTCTTTTATAGGATTTAAAACACTATCTCCGGAACTTACGACGCCTGAATAAACTCGAAAAAAAGTTAAGTTTCCTACAAATGGATCAGTAGCTATTTTAAATGCTAAAGCTGAAAACGGCTCGTTGTCATTAGCACGACGTTTAACTTCTGTAGACCCATCTTTTAGCACACCTGTGATGGATGTCACGTCACTCGGAGATGGTAAATATTCTACAACAGCATCTAACATCGCTTGTACCCCCTTATTTTTAAAAGCGGATCCGCATGTTACCAAGACGATTTCATTACTTAATACTCTTTGACGCAATGCTTGTTTAATTTCTTGTTCTGTCAATTGATCATTATTAGATAAATATTTATCCATTAATTCTTCAGATGCTTCAACAGCAGACTCTATCAAATGTTTATGCCAAATACTTGACAATTCTGTTAAATTGTCAGGTATTTCACTATAACTAAAAGTAACGCCTTGATCCGATTCGTTCCATTGAATAGCTTTCATCTTGATCAAATCGATAATTCCGGTAAATTTATCTTCTGAGCCTACAGCTAATTGAATAGGTACAGGATTAGCAAATAATTTAGTTTTTAACTGTTCCACAACTCGTAGATAGTCTGCGCCTACTCGATCCATTTTATTTACAAATGCAATACGTGGTACTTTATATTTATTTGCTTGACGCCATACTGTTTCAGATTGAGGTTGTACGCCTCCTACAGCACAATAAACCATTACTACTCCGTCAAGTATGCGCATAGAACGTTCTACTTCAATAGTGAAATCCACATGCCCAGGAGTATCTATAATATTAATACGGTGTGAATCAAACTGATTGGCCATCCCTGACCAAAAACAGGTAGTAGCTGCAGAAGTGATTGTGATTCCCCGTTCTTGTTCTTGTTCCATCCAATCCATAGTCGCAGAACCAGTATGAACTTCTCCAATTTTATGATTTACACCTGTATAAAACAAAATTCGTTCAGTGGTAGTAGTTTTTCCAGCGTCAATATGCGCGCTTATACCAATGTTACGGTATCGTACGATCGGTGTTACACGAGTCATTAATATCCTCAATAATATTGTTATAATTTAACGAAAAACGTTGCTATATTTGATAAATTATTGTTTTAAGCAACATCCAAATATGTTTGAATAAATAACACTTAATAGCTTAATCATGATTAGAGTTTGAAAAATCAGATGATGTTCATTCAGAAAATTTTATTACCAACGATAATGGGCAAATGCTTTATTAGATTCTGCGACACGATGTATTTCTTCACGTTTTTTAACAGCATGTCCTTTACCCTCTATAGCATCTAAAAGTTCACTTGCTAAACGTAATTCCATAGATTTATCATTTCTTTTACGAGCAGCTTCAATAATCCACCGCATCGCTAGAGTGTTTCTACGCACGAGACGCACTTCTACTGGCACCTGATAAGTAGAGCCGCCAACACGTCTAGATTTTACTTCTACGACTGGGCGCACATTATTTAAAGCTAGTTCGAATGCCTCTAAACGGTCTTTGTTAGATCGTCTGAATAAATTATCTAAGGCAGAGTACACTATTGATTCTGCAGTAGATTTCTTCCCGTTTAACATCAATATATTGATAAACTTTGCCAAAAGATCAGATCCAAATTTTGGATCCGGAAGAATATTGCGTTTAGTAGCGATGCGACGACGTGGCATTAATTATAATTCCTATTTGACTAATAGATATTTCTTTCAAATGAAAAAATGAAAACCATTAATAAAAAAATTATTACATTTTCAACTAGCTGAACCTTGATTATCTTTTTTAAATTTGACTTAAATTAAAAAATAAAAAAAATATCTGATATTTCGAGCTATGATTTTGGTTGCTTCGTCCCATATTTGGAGCGACTTTTCTTACGCGAATTCACTCCTGCACAATCAAGAGCACCACGAATAACATGATACCGAACACCTGGAAGATCTTTAACTCGTCCCCCTCGAATCAGAATTGAAGCATGCTCCTGTAAATTATGACCTTCCCCCCCGATATAAGAAGTCACTTCCAATCCATTAGTTAAACGAACACGACATACTTTTCGTAATGCAGAATTTGGTTTTTTTGGAGTAGTAGTGTATACTCGCACACATACTCCTCTTTTTTGTGGACAGGCTCCCAATGCCGGTACATTGCTTTTAAAAGTTTTTATTGGGCGTGCATTACGAACAAGCTGATTGACTGTTGTCATTATTAAAATCTCCGTTTTTTTGAGAAGATCATATCTAAATATATACTATTTGCTGTTATCCCGTCCAACTTTAATAACAAACAACGATCCTTGTACATTATTGGATTGCAAGGTCAATAAAAATTATTGACAGAAGCGATATGTTTATCCACTGAGTTTGATGTAGAACATGCATCATCTCATCAAATAAAAATGATTCAACATATTTGTCTTTTAATCAAACTCTTAATGTAATAAGTATTTTAATAAATTTTCATTATTTACTGCAAATAAAAAGACGATTCTACGACCGGCATAACACTATTAAATTCTACCGCATTATGCCAGAACAATACAACATTTTATTACAATGTTGCATCCTGTTTTTAAAGGATAGTTAGGCGCACATGTTGTATTAATGTTTAAACTTTTTTATTTCGCTATATCGTACAATGATTGTTATTTATCGTAGCAATAATATATTTTTAACAAATTAAATTTCTTATAAAAATTTTTATGATATTATAAAGCCGTGATGGTCTAATTTATAGACAGTATAATAGAAATGAATAAAATTGAAAATACATTTTTAATATAAAGTCCGTAAAACCCTTAGTATAAATTGCTTCCAAACATTTCTCTTTTTCTAATTCAGACAATTTAACAGATAATGCCAGTAAGGGCAAGAGAAATAATAGAAATGAATAAGATGAATTTAACGAAAAATGCTTTCATGTTTTATACCTTTTTATGAGATAATTTTTTATCGTATATGATTACGATATGCCTATAACCATTATTTTTTTGAGTATATACATTTATAACAAATATATATATGTGCTTAAACACATAAATTTTACATATCTGGACAATGTTTATGTAATAGATTGTATAAACTGATATAAGCGTTTCACATCGATGATCTAATAAATTTAGATTTTTCAAAAAGTTTTTAGTTTATGATGGAAATCAATGAAAATATTTTAAAGATTTTTGAGATTTGGTGATTTTAATATAATTATATTTATATATTTATAAATGCATATAATTTAAATGATTTATAATTTTGGAGTTGAAATTTCTTCAAAATACATATTAAAAAATATTAATTGCAAGTATTTTTATACGCATGAAGAATCATTAAAGATTTTTTAATTTTGATTATTTAATTATGCTCTGTGGTAATTTTGGGTTAAAAATCACACACTAATTTAGTATCAGTTATAATTAAGTATTAATCGGGTACGATTATATTATTAAAGAATTAGAAGTTTATGATTTGATTGTTTACAGGTTTTTGATTTAGCCATTGTATTTTGTTTAATTTTTGTAATCAATATAGTTTTTGTAAACTGAGTTATAAATTTGTATGAACATGAAATATATTTCAAGACCAATGCAACTATAAATCTGAATATATTTTAAAAATATTTAGTATTACCAATAAAATTACTGGTATCCCTACATGAGGCATAATAATTTGGTTTTATATTTGTTATTAATGAAGACATGCATAATTAATTTTTAAATTTCATAAATAAACTAATTATAAAAATATGCACAAAATACATAATTAAATTTAATTTTAAAATAAAGAAAAATTTCTACATATTTCCACTAAATATGGTTACACTAAATTTTAATATTCTGAGTCATACATTCATCTTATTTTTAAAAATAAGATGAATGTATGAAAATAATCATCCAATTCATTGTGGATATATCATTGGGTAATACTTTTAAAGTATTAAAATCATAATTTCATAAATTACTAAAAATAAGAAACAATCACTTTTAAGCGTTAGGATTTTCAACACATTTGACAAATTTTAAGTTAATACTTCATAAAATTACTTAGCATTTGATATCCTTGTTCACTTAATATACTTTCTGGGTGAAATTGAACGCCTTCTACAAAAAGATTACGATGGCGAATGCCCATTATTTCGATATATTTATCACTGTCACTGCATGTACTCCATGCAGTTATTTCTAAACATGATGGCATAGTGTTTGAGTCTATTACTAAAGAATGATACCGAACTACATTTAAAGGTTGTGTTACTTCAGTAAATATTCCTCTGCCATTGTGATGGATTAGAGAAATTTTACCGTGCATTACTTTTTGTGCATATTTTAATTTAGCACCGAAAAATTGAGCTATAGCTTGATGCCCAAGACATACCCCAAGAATAGGTATTCTTTTATGAAAATAACGGATTACATCTAAAGTGATACCTGCATTGTCTGGTATACCAGGTCCAGGAGAAATTACTAAACGTTCGGGAGATAACTGCTTAATATCTATAATATTTAAAGTATCGTTTCTTTTAACTTCTACGATACCACCCATTTCTCTAAAGTATTGATAAAGATTCCAAGTGAAGGAATCATAATTATCGATAATAAGGATTTTGTTCATTATAGTTCTATAATTAAATATAATAATAAATTAATTCTGTCATATATTCAAAAGTTTTGTGGAACATAATTTCAAATTAAGCCTGATTATTAATCAATCGCATTACAAGAAAGAACATAAACAGATAAAGATATAACTTATTTTGCATATAAATAATATCAATTAAACACAATTATAATTTATACGTTACATGGTTTTATGTATTTTAATAATCATAAATTAGTGCGGATGATTAATTGTTTATTTTTTAATCAGCGCAATTAATTTAATGATTATCATCCTATGAAGATACTGTCATTGTCATCATATGTGCATTTTTATAAATTTAAACAATACTTTATTTTACTTATGCGCCTATTATACATGAATATGATTAACATAATGATATTAATCATATTAATTATTTTTAATTTAATTACTCAATCCCATTGCTTTGTGCACTTTTCTTAAAGTGACATTAGCTTTTTTTTGAGCTTTTTTTGCTCCTACGCATAATATATAACGTAATTTATCTTCATTAACGCGTTCAGTATAATAACGATTTTGAAATTTTATTAACACCGATGATATTGATTTAATAATTTCATTTTTTAACTGGGAATATGTTTTTTCTTTAAAAATTTCTTCTAAATACGTAATAGGTTGATCACTTATTCCAGAAAGAATTTCTAATAAATTAGAAATACCTGGTTTATTAATAGGATCGTATTTAATTATTGGAGGTTGATCGGTATCGGTAACAGCGCGTTTAATTTTTTTTGATACCATATTAATATCATCTAAAAGAGTAATCATATTACCGGATCTACGATCTGACTTAGACATTTTTTTATTTGGTTCTAACAAGGACATAATACGAGAACCACATGTAGGAATAAATATTTCAGGAACAACAAAAATTGTTCCGTATGTACGATTAAAACGTTCAGCAATGTTACGTGTTAATTCTAAATGTTGCTTTTGATCAGATCCCACTGGAACTAAATTAGTTTGATATAATAAAATATCTGCTGCCATTAGTACTGGATAGTTAAATAACCCGATATTAACATTTTCCTTTTGTTGTGTTAATTTTTCTTTGAATTGAGTCATACGATTTAGTTCTCCAAAATACGTATAACAATTTAATAACCAATTTAATTGACTATGCTCTGGAACATGGGACTGAATAAATATTGTACTATTATCAGGATCAATACCACATGCTAAATATAAAGCTAATGTATCTAATGATGTTTTGTATAATTGATGTAAATTATTCTGATTTGCAATTGCATGTAAATCTACGATACAATATATACATTGATAATCGTGTTGCATTTTAACCCACTGACGTATCGCTCCAATATAATTGCCAATAGTAAGTTCGCCTGATGGTTGCGCCCCGCTAAATAAGATTGGTTTGTTCATACAGATATATTCCATAGTGTTTATGATAAAACACATTACAATGTTATTACTTTAAAATTTACACAACACAAAGCATATAGTTTGTATGATATTAAGTTATATAATTTATAAAAAAAATTATTTTATAAAAAATAAATAATATATCAAATAATATGCGTTTCAAATAAAATAATTATGGTAATTAATATAATATTTCTTTTAATTATTTATCTGCAAATAAAATACTAAATATTTTTCGTTATTGATTTGATAAAACAGATCGAAAATCACGCATAACCTCATAGTAATTTTTGGATCCAAAGATAGCTGATCCTATAATAAACGTATTTGCACCAGCTTTTAAAATTGAATGTATGTTTTTTATATTAATACCTCCATCCACTGCTAAATCAATATTATAGTTGGTATTATCTATTAATTTGCGTGTTTGACGTATTTTGTTTAAAATCATGGGAATAAACAATTGTCCACTAAAACCAGGATTTACTGACATTAATACAATTAGGTCAATTTTATCCATTACATATTCCAAATAATTAAGAGTAGTGCTAGGATTAAAAACTAATCCCGCTTTACATCCGTATTCTTTAATTAATTGTAATGATCGATCAATATGTTTTGTTGATTCTGGATGAAAACTAATATAATTTGCTCCAACAGCGGCGAAATCTGAGATTAATCGATCTATTGGTTTTGCCATTAAATGCACATCAATAGGAATACTAACTCCGTAACTACGTAGTGACCGTAACACCATAGATCCTACGCTTAAATTAGGAACATAATGATTGTCCATAACATCAAAATGTAAGATATCTGCGCCAGCAGATATAACATCTGTAACATCTTCTCCTAATTTAGCAAAATTAGCTGACAAAATAGATGGAGCTATTAAAAAGCGTTTCATATAATTTCCATTAAAGATTATATACTATATAAATAGTCTATTTTAATTTAATCAAATCAAATAATAATATAAATTTATAAGGATTATATTATTAATCTTTTATATAAAAATTTTATTTTCATAAATTTATAAAGACAGAATTGTTTCAAATCAGGATTTATATTTTATATGATTTGTATATTGGAGTACTTATCTATAAGTTTTCAGATTATTTATATTTTCTATATCGTATAATACAAAAAATGAATCACCACATAATTAAAATAAAGAATCTAAATCAATACTATTGTTAATAATTTATTAAATTATACTTTACTTTAAAGAGTAATCTTCGCATGTATATTACACATACACCGATTATATTAAATTTTAATACTTATTAATTACTAAATATAGTTATTAGTGGTTAGTGTCTTCAATGGATAAAGACACTAATTCATGGTTTACGTTAAAGACAGTTTTTGCATTTCCTATAGAAATAGGCAAAACTAAGTTCAGTTCTCCTGATATTGATTTTTTGTCGCGTTGCATATATTCCAAATAGTTTTTTGATGTCATTTCCTTTGGACCACGCACAGGTAAACCTGCTCGTGTTAATAATAGTTTTATACGTTTTGCATCACTGTAATTAAACTGATTTAAACGTAACGCAGTATTTACTGCCATCATGATGCCCGCTGCTATAGATTCACCGTGAGACCATTGTGAATAACCTAAATATGATTCGATGGCATGACCATAGGTATGTCCAAGATTTAATAAATTTCTAATACCTTGATCACGTTCATCAATTGTAATTATAGATGCTTTTAATTCACAACAACGACGGATACAGTACATTAAAGATGGCGAATGTAAAATTAATAAATCATCCAAATGGGATTCCAACCACCTAAAAAAACTAGAGTCAAGAGCTATAGCGTACTTGATTATTTCAGCTAATCCAGAGGCAAACTCTTTCATACTCAACGTATGCAAGACATCCAAATTGATAACAACCGCAATAGGTTGATAAAAAGCTCCAATCATGTTTTTACCAAGTAAATGGTTAACCCCAGTTTTTCCTCCAATAGATGCATCTACCTGTGCAAGCAGTGTTGTTGGAACTTGAATAAAACGTATTCCTCGTTGGTATGTAGCAGCTGCAAATCCAGTTATATCTCCGATGACACCACCACCAAGGGCAATAAGTATTGTACTACGATCATAATTTTGTTTCAGTAATTTAGTAAATATTGTGTTTAATGTAGTTAGAGATTTGTTTTGTTCGCCATCTGGTAAAATTAGTTGATCAGTAACAATGCCTGATCTAGTCAATAAATTACATAGTATATTTAAATAAATCGGCGCCACCCGATCATTGGTAATTAATACTACTTTGTCGCCAATATTTAATGGCCAACAGGATGAGAAATCATTAAACAATTTGTCTGCAATAATAACTGGATAGCTTCTTTTTTGTAATTTTATGATAATTTTTTCCATAGCAAAATTATGAAAACTTTTAATATTACAACGATTAATTTATAATGACGAGTGTCATACATTACTTTGTTTGCGAAGAATAATGATTTTATTAACGACGATCCTGACATTTTGTTCATCAGTGGAAATTCTTATATCTGCAATTTCTTCGTACAACGGATTACGTTCTTTCGCTAACACTTCTAGTAATTCTCTGGTCTTTCCTGATACTGATGGGGACCTCAGTAATGGACGTCTTTTATCATGTTGCGTTCGAATTAATTGTTTTTCAATAGTCGTTTCTAAGTATACCACTAATCCACGATCGGAAAGATTATTCCGTGTTATGTGAGATTTGACAGAACCACCTCCGGTAGCTAATATAATTCCCTGCTTTTTCGTTAATTCATCGATAATTTTTTCTTCACGATCACGGAACTTGTCTTCTCCTTCTACATCGAAGACCCAGCTAATATTTGCTCCGGTACGAGTCTCAATTTCTTGATCAGAATCAAAAAATTCCATATTTAATTGATTTGCTAGTTGGCGCCCAATGGTACTTTTCCCGGCTCCCATAGGGCCAATTAAAAAAATATTATTTTTTTTTAACATATTATTATTATATGCAAATGATTTCTTCATTTTATACGTTTCATCACTTTATATGAAGACCTAACTGATCGATAAACGCACAGATATAAAAATATGAAGCGTTAAAATCATCTTATTTTTATAAATATACATCCAATATATGATATATATAATGATCGCGACAGTATTATTAATTGTTAACATGTAACAACATGCTATCATTGTAATACAAATCTTTGTCCAGATACAACTTAGAAACTTATTTATTCTCATAGTGAAGAACAAATTTAACAATGGGTAAATGAATATGATCAAATATAGGTGCAAGATTCACTTAGTTCTATATAGATAAAATGATTTTTTTTAAAAATATAAGTTTATTTTAATCAGGGATTAAAATATTTTATTATTTAGGCTATGGAACGTCTCCTCTTTATAGGAGATATAGAATTAAGTTTTAAAAATACTGCGTATTATAGATTTTTACATATTTTTATATTGATGTTTATCAAAATAATTAAGTCATTGTTATTACACTTATATGATTAGATAAAAGTATATAAATTTCGATATTCGTTATTAATCTGTATGAATATCTATTCATGTAGTTGAGAACCATGCATTTTACTGCATTAAATATATAAAATAATAAGTTATCTATATTTTATAATAAATAGTGTAGTACGTTGAAAAATTCAACATACATATATATAATATGTAATGAGTTTACACGTTAAACATTACAGTCAATAAATCATTTGGACAAATATTAAAACTGTAAACTTCTTTATCCTGAATAACATTAGCCTCGTTGACAAAAAAAAGAGATGTCGTTAAGTTTGTGATAAAAAATTGAAATTTAATGTTAAGCATATTTAAAATTTTATTAATATCTGATTGGTAGTACTGTAAATATGTTATTGAAATTAATTGTTTCTCTTAGGAATATAAATGATTGCATATTTAATATTTACACTGTGTTTCCTTACATGATAAAAACGTTATTTAATTGCCTATACGTAAATCCCATAACTTGCTTATTAGTGAATGTAACTATTCGTAAATATCCTATTATTAGAATCTGAGGATCGTATGCATTAATAATTGTGTAATAAAAGACATAATTTTTGGTCTTTTTAGTGTTATGTATGTTTATTGTTTAACTCTTTTTTGTTAATTCGTTTTGAAAATTAAAATATAATAATTAATTGCTCATTAGCAAATACCAAATTTTTAAGTATTAAATATACAGAGTTAATTTTATATACATTTTATTATCTTAATATTATTTATATGTTAGAGCAAATTTGCTATAATAAATTAAAATTGTCACTAATGTAATTAATGTTTTTTTAAATTACATACACAGGGCATATTGTGTTATGTCTAATATAATTACATTAGACAGTTTATCAAAAATACAAAAAAATAAATAATATATATTGAAAGTATATAAAAATATATATAAATTATCCAAAATAGTTTTGTATAACATGTGCATGATAAAATATAATGCATTTTAAAAAATGATTTAGGTATCGTATCGTATGATTTGTATAACTCCAGTTGCACAAAAACATTTTGCTAAACTGCTAGTGGATAAGAAACCAGGTACTCAGATACGAGTGTTTGTAGTTAATCCAGGTACAGTTCATGCGGAGTGTGGTGTTTGTTTTTGTCCACCAGAAGAATTTAAATCTAGGGATATAGTCATTGAGTTTGATCTCTTTTCTGTACACGTAGATCGAGTATATATATCTTTCCTTAAAGACGCAAAAATTGACGTGATAATTAATGAATTAGATTCTCAACTTACTATCAAAGCTCCGAATGCTACTAAAGCATGCAGTAATATAAAAAACAAGATAAATGATGATTCGTTGGAAGATCGGATAAGACATGTATTACAATTTCAGATTAATCCTCAGTTAGAACTGCACGGGGGCAGTGTATCTTTAATACGTATTACTGAAGACTTGTTAGCTGTTATTAAATTTTACGGAGGATGCAATGGCTGTGCAATGGCTAGCTACACCATAACAGAAGGAATAGAAACTACCTTAAAGAATCTTTTCCCCGAATTAAAAGGGGTACTAGATGTGACTCAACATCACCGCGGGACGCATTCTTTTTATTAACGACTTTATTTTTTATTTTTAAAAATTTTTAGCAAAGTAACATAAGTGTACTTGTATAATTAAATGAGTCTTTTTGAAATTTTCAGTGTTGCATTTATTATTTGCACTGCTCCCCAAATTGTATATTTGTAAATCTAATTTGCAGAACAAATAAAATTTATAGTAATTGACGTAATATCCTGCGTAATGGCTCAGCGGCTCCCCAAAGTAATTGGTCGCCTACGCTAAAGGCAGAAATATATTGGTTACCCGCATGTAATTTGCGTAGGCGACCAATGGGTATTTTAAGTGTTCCGGATACCATAACAGGAGTTAATTTGTTTAATGATTGTGTAACATTATTTGAAATGACTTCTACCCATTTATTATGAGACCGGAGTAATTCTTCTATTTCTGTTAAACAAATGTCCTTTTTAAGTTTTAAAACAAATGCTTGGCTATGACAACGTAATGAGCCCACACGCACACATAAACTATCTACTGTTATAATTTTAGAAGTATTGAGAATTTTGTTAGTTTCTGCTTGACCTTTCCATTCTTCTTGAGTTTGACCATTATACATGTAATCACCAATCCACGGAATGACGTTGCCGATCAAAGGCACTTTGAAGCAATCTACTAACAAGGAATCAGTTTTACTAAATTGAGTAATTGTATGTTCAATATCTAGAATAGCCATTGAAGGGGACGTCAATAAATCAGTTACTATATTATACACTTGACCCATTTGTATTAATAACTCACGCATGGCGCGCGCTCCACATCCAGAAGCTGCCTGATACGTGGAAGCAAAAACCCATTCGATTAAATTATGAGCAAACAACCCGCCTAAAGACATTAACATTAAACTTACAGTGCAATTACCGCCTACAAATGTTTTAATACCTTTATTTATGCTTTGTTCTATCAGTACTTGATTGACAGGATCCAAAACAATAATCGCATCATCATTCATGCGTAAAAATGAGGCGCTATCAATCCAATATCCTGTCCATCCAATTTTTCTTAATTTTGGATAAATAATTTTACTATATGCACTACCTTGACATGTAATAATAATATCTAAAGAATTAAGCAAATCGGCATTACAAGCGTCTTGTAAAAATAATTCTTGTGATCCTTGAATGTTTGGAGCATGTTCTCCTATTTGTGATGTAGAGAGAAATATTGAGTGAAAATGGCTAAAATCATCTTCTTCTTTCATACGATTCATTAATACTGAACCTACCATTCCTCTCCAACCAACAAATCCAATATTTTTCATTATCAATCTCACAGGCGTTATTAAGTATCAAAAATATATGTATCTCGAGTATTATGAGATACTGAACATTTTTATATAATATACAATATATTATATAAAAATGTTCAGTACATAGTGTGGCATACATGTATTATAAGTAATATGATGTAATACGTTTATAATAATATTTTGTAATTTACTTTATAAAAAGCGTGGTGTATATAAAACACAAATAACTTTTAGGAAAATAATAATGAATGAAATGATATCAGCTACAGTTTTATTGTTTTTAATTATGGATCCTATCGGAAATTTACCAATTTTTATGTCGATACTAAAAGATCTAGAACCAAAACGACGTCAAATTATAATAATTAGAGAGATGATAATCGCTTTATTATTAATGTTAGGGTTTTTATTTGTTGGCGAATATATTTTAATATTTCTTAATTTACACACAGAAACAGTTTCAATCTCTGGAGGTATTGTGTTATTTTTAATTGCCATAAAAATGATATTTCCTTCAGAAGAAGGAAGTAATACTGGGTTTTCGAATGGAGAAGAACCTTTTTTAGTGCCACTTGCTATTCCTTTAGTTGCTGGTCCTTCAATTTTAGCAACATTGTTACTATTGTCTCATCAATATCCTCATAAAATTAATTTTTTAATTTTAGCATTAATTGTTGCGTGGGGATTGTCTATGTTAATTTTGATGTTGTCTAATGTATTTTCTCGTTTATTAGGTAGCAAAGGCATCGGGGCATTGGAGAGGTTAATGGGTTTATTATTAGTAATGATCTCTACTCAAATGTTACTTGATGGGATACATAGTTATTTATGCATATGATTGAATTGAAAAGTTATTTCATATTTAAATATATTTAGATGTTTTAAATTGAATTTTAGTAGATTCTATTAAATTAATTAGTATAAGTAATTTTTTAAAAATTAAATATAAAAATTTATACATTTATTTATTATTTCAATTAAGGCGCGACAAGTGAATTTCACCATAGTGAAATTACACACACATACTATAATTTTAAAAAATATATATATATTAATGATTATTTTTATACAGCATTTCGTTTTGAAATGTAACTTTTTAAAAATTTTGTTAATTCAACAAAATCACCCTTTATTAGTTATTAAAACAATGCTATGAACTTTCATTCATATATGAAAGTTATCAATATAAACACGAAAACTCATGTAGTAAATCACAAAATTACTTAGCGAATAACGAAAAAATATTAAACCACAATATTTTTATTAAAAATATTAATTTAAAACACTGCTTATTAATGACGAATCAAACCATTTATTATGATAAATACATTGTAAATAATGAGGTACTGCATCATCTTTATTGCTGCCAATAATTTCTAAGAACGGAAGAGTATCTTTCAGTCTTTTCTGTGCATTGCTCATTATACAGCCTTTTCCTGCCATTTTTAACATTTCTTGATCATTCATGCCATCTCCAAATGAAATACAATCTTTTAGTTGACAGCCTAATAATTTAACTACTTTTTCTAAAGCATGTCCCTTAGAAACTCCTTCTGGCATCACCTCAAGACATGTAGGGAGCGAAAAACTAATATTGATTCGATGATTCCAGCGCGCATGTAATTTCTTTTCTAAAGATAACAGTCGTTTGTAATTGTTACTAGTGAAATACACCTTACAGATACCATTCAAGGGCAATGTATCCTTCTGATATATGTGATAATTAGATTCACATCCGTTATAAAAACAATTTTGTTTTGATATTGGTCGGTTGATCAGCCACTTATCATTATAAAAAATATTAGTAATAATTTGAGAATCATGATGTACTATGCGTAATAAATCATCTACGATTTCTGTAGCTAAATCGTAAGAAGCAATTAATTTCCCGTGGGCATTGTGTATTCTAGCTCCATTAGAAGTAATCATATAAGAATTAATTTTCAAATTATCACGTATTTGCATGACGTTTGTGTGATGCCGGCCAGTAGCAAAAACAAAATGAATATTACGAGTAGTCAGCAATTTTAGAATCTTTTTAGTAAAAGATGTTAATCGATGGTCCGGTGTTAGCAGAGTACCATCTAAATCAGACGCAACGATGCGAAACATTTATTACCTCGCTTTGTTTTTTGTTAAAATGTAGCAATAACACCCATTATATATCAATATATTATACAATGGTATCAACAAAAAATTGATACACCATAGATATTATTTTAGATAATAATTTATTGCATGAATTTTTTCTATATATTAAACACAACAACTTCTCAAGTATAAAATATAATTGTTATTATTACAAATGTTTTATAGGTGCATTATATGCAAATGAGTTTAAATATTTAAATGTATTGAGTTTTTATTACATCTTTGTATTATAGAGATATATGTAAGAATAGGATTTTAAAATATTTAATCTTAATTAAATTAATATTTTTGTTAGAAAAATTATATATATTCTGTAATTATATTTATAACATTTATAGCCAATTTTTATACTTGAAATAGATGTACGGAGCAAGTCCTGATAAAATCATTAAAATAATGGCGCTAGGATAACCAAATGACCATTGTAATTCTGGCATAAATTTAAAATTCATTCCGTAGCTAGATGCTATTAGAGTTGGAGGCAAAAAAATAACCGAAAAGATTTTTATAATTCTATTTTGTTCAATATTAATAAATCCCATTGCTGATTGGGTCAAAGAACTTATTTGATGAAATACATATTCATTATGAGGCAATAATAATGTGATTTCACTTAAAATATCGTTGGCATATTGTTGTTGTAGTACAGGTAATTTCACTTTACGTATTAAAAATTTTATTGCTCTTTCAGTATCTAATAAATTAACACGAATTTTCCATCCTATATTCTCCAATATAGCTAAATCAGAAAGCGCATGATCGTATTCATCGATTTGTTGTCCGTTCATAATAACAGAACTCAATGTTTCTAAAGTAGAATAAATATGTTCTATTTTATTTGCTAGCTCATCAAGTTTTACTTCAAATAAATTTAATAATAATTCATAGACATTTCCATTAATTAACAAATGATTATGTAAATATTTTTGATACATACAAAATACTGGAAATTCTTTTTTACGCGAAGTATATAGACATCCATTGTGGATGGTGAAAAATACACTAGAGTTATCTATTTGTTCTTGACTGTTATATGAAAAGAAAAAAGAATGAATATGTAATCCATTTTTATCTTTAAAAAAACGTGTAGTCTTTTTAATGTCTTGCAATTTAAAAAATTTTATTTTTTGGTGAAGCAATATGTTTGGTATATAATTATGACCATCGTCATGCGAATCTATTATATCAATCCAAATAATATTATTTAAAAATGGTATTTTTTCTTTTTCATTAATACGAAATAAATGATTATTTTTTAATTGAAATATATTATACATATATCATTGATTCCTCAAAAAATACAAATTAGTCTACATTAGATCACAATAACTAAAATTAGATAATAAATAGCTATTTTCATGCCATGTCGTTTCGATAATATGCATTACATGATAGAATAGTTATAAACGATCGTTATCGCGTATCAAATATCTATAACGTACAAATAATTCGTAAAGTTTTTATTTATTTGGTAACAAATATAATTCAATTATGATAGTTATTTAAATATTCGGTTAGATCTTATTCACTGAGATATCATAAGTATAATCTGCAGATTAGAGCGGGCATGTTACGCCTAGAATAAAAAGATTGTCAATATTTATAAATGTTTTTGATACTAAAATAGATATATTTGTATATATAATAATTCTAATGAAGATTAGAGTAATAACTTTCTGGAAATTCAATAAAATAGAAATATAAGTTTATACGAATAACAGGGATTCACTTTTAAAGCATGACATCAACATATTTTTAAACAATCTATTGGTAATTCATTAACAAATCTAGATGGTGATTGAATAACCATTTTTTTTCCATAAATATAACGAGTTTCTGAATAACTAATTGTTAATTTATGCATAGCACGTGTGATGCCAACATAAATTAATCTACGTTCTTCTTCTAATAATTCTTTGTTAGTTAAAGAAACATAATTTGGACAAATCCCTTCTTCTAAGCCTACAATGAATACTTGAGAAAATTCTAATCCTTTTGAAGCATGTAGCGTCATGAGTTGTACTGCATCTGGGTGAGTATTAGATAAATTTTCTTCAAATTCTAAAGAAATATACGATAAAAATTGTTGTAATGGATGTGTATTTACCGTTGATTCTGACAGAATGCTATATTGATTGCTCATTGCTATAAATTCTTCAATGTTTTGTATGCGTTCGCAATATGTTGATGTTAATATATTTTTTTCATACATATTCCATAATCCGATTTGCCTAATAATATAAAAAATTTGTTCATGCAAGGGCAATGTGGTGGTGGACATTTGATTTTTTAAGGAATCTATCAATATAATAAATTGTTTTAGAGCGATAGCAGGTCTTCCTTTAATAATTTTTTTGTTTGAAATAAATAAGCTACTTTCCCACAAGCTTAAGTGATTTAAATTAGCGTATTTGTTAATAACCTCTAAAGTACGTTGACCAATTCCTCTATTAGGTGTGTTAATGATTCGCATATAAGCAGTGTCATTATTCTGATTAACAATAAATTTTAAATAAGCTATAATATCTCTAATTTCTTTGCGTTCAAAAAATCCTATCCCTCCATATATGCGATAAGGTATATTTTTTTTTAACAAAATTTCTTCTAATAAACGAGATTGAAAATTATTTCGATACAAAACAGCGCACTCATTTAGTAAACCATGTTGTTTTTTCCAGTCTATTAGATTATTTACTACGAACGTAGCTTCATCTATTACATTAAAAGCACAATAAAGTGAAATAGCATCTCCTTTATTTTTACATGTCCATAAATTTTTCTTGAAACGTGTGTCATTTTTGCAAATGAGAGCATTGGCTGCTCTCAAAATATTATTAGTAGAGCGATAATTCTGTTCTAATGTAATAATCCGTACATGTGTAAAATCTTCTAAAAGTCGTTGAAAATTTTTTACTTGCGCTCCTCTCCAACCATAAATAGATTGATCATCGTCGCCAACAATCATTAAATTATTATTTTCTCCTGATAAAAGACATAACCAAGCATATTGAACTGCATTGGTATCTTGAAATTCATCCACTAAAATATTAATAAATCGTTTTTGATAATAATGTAAAATATTCGGATAATTTAAACATAACGTATATGCGCGTTTCAATAATTCATTAAAATCTACTAATCCAGAACGATTACATATATCTTGATAAGACTGATAAATTCGGAACCATGTCATTTTTATTGAATTGCTATTAGTACTTATGTTTGGAATATCTGGAATTTTATTTTTCTCACTATTGATATAATGCATAACTTGATATACACCATACTTATTTTCATTTAGGTTGAGTGAGCGTATTAATTGTTTTAAAAGTTGAATTTGATCGTTGTTATCGAGGATTTGAAAATCTTTTGGTAAATTTGCATCTATGTAATGAGCGCGTAGTAACCGATTTGCTAATCCATGAAAAGTACCAATCCATAAATCACTTTTTTTTTGAACACCAATTAAAGATTGTATACGATTTCGCATGACTGAAGCAGCTTTATTCGTAAAAGTAATCGCCATTATTGACCATGGTGTATATTTTTTTACTAATTGCAGCCAGAGAATGCGATTAATTAATACCCGAGTTTTTCCGCTACCAGCTCCAGATAACACTAATATATTTTGGTCATTAGAAGTTACCGCTTCTCGTTGTTTATCATTTAGTTGATCAAGAATATTATAAATATTCATAAAATATTACAACATATAGTAAATAATTATTTATTGATATATGTATCTAATACAACTATTAACATTATAATAAATATGTTAATGATATTAGTTTTGAAATTTTCAAATGTGGTAACAGTGTTGTATCAACTGAACAAAATTGATTTAAATTATATTGATTAATCCAACAAGCCTGCATCCCAGCACGTATTGCTCCTTTTATATCTGTATTCAAGTCATCTCCTACGTGCAGAATATTTTTACAAGATATTCCTAAACGCTTTGAAGCTAAATAATACATATCTTTATAAGGTTTAGCACGACCATTAATTCCAGCACGTAGTACATCTTGAAAATATTGTTGTAGTCCACAAGAAATCGGATTTGCATTGCCATTAGTGATTGCAATTAATGGCCATTTAGAACTTAATGCCGATAATACATTATGTGTACTAGGAGGAATATCGATTTTATTGCGCCAATGTATAATAATTTCCATAGCGTAATCAGCGCCTAATTGCGCTTCATTTTTAGTTAGCCCTGATTGTAATAAAATTATATTTAAAGATTTCCAACGCCAATAATTTACATCATGACAAATATTTGGTTCTATAAATTGAAGCATTTTACGTGACTGATAATAATCTCTGTTTTGTATTTTAGACAATAAGGGATGATATTCTTGCAAAAACAATATTGACTTTTCTTCGGCTTGATTTATTACTGGATAATTATCGTATAATGTGTTATCTAAATCTAAAGTTATAGCATGAAAAGGCTGTAATGTACGGTAAACATGCATAATTTATACCTTTAATATCATTAAATTATAATTGTTATTTCTTCAATTAAATATTTATATGATCACTGCATTATATTCATTTCATGCATAACCAAGTAAAGTTTCAATATAAAATGCGTGAGTTAAAAAATATTATTTTTGGTGGATTTATTATATGTTTATAAATTGATGTATCCATCATATACATAAGACGTTGATCCAATCATGTGCAATGCATTGTTTGTTCCTTTCCAATTTACTGATACAGTGCCTCCAGGCAAGCTTACGTTTACTGATTCATATAATAATCCCTGTTGAATACCCACGGCGACTGCCGCGCAGGCGGCAGTTCCACAAGCTTGAGTTTCTCCTACGCCACGCTCATATACTCGTAATCGAACATTATTACAGTTAATGATTTGCATAAAACTTACATTGACACGTTCTGGAAAACAATGATGATCTTCTAATGATGATCCTAATGAAGTAACTTCGATATTTTCTATTTTTTCTACTAAAATAATACAATGAGGATTACCCATAGATACTACACCACATAGTATTATTTGTGTGGGTAAAAATAAAATATAAGTTTTTTGATATTGTGATGTATAAAACGGAATAAGTTTTGGATCAAAGATAGGCGGCCCCATGTTAACAGATACACGATTGTCATTCATAATAGATAATAATATATGATTAGAGCGAGTGCTAATATGAATGTTTTGTTTATTAGTTAATTTTTTTAAGCAGACAAATTGTGCAACACAACGTATGCCGTTACCGCATTGATTTACTTCCGTGCCATCCGCATTATAAATTCGACAATGAAAATCTATTGTTGGATCATAAGGGGGCTCTACTATTAATAATTGATCGCAGCCAATTCCATAACATCGATTTGATAGATATCTGATATTTTCAGAAGTAAGATGTATATTTTGAGTGATAGCATCTATGATGACAAAATCATTGCCCAACCCATTCATTTTGGTAAATCGCATACCTTCCTCGCATAACATCATGCATCACTGATTTTTGGAAATGGTTTTAATTTTTTTATTATACTCAACTATTATTGATTTTATTATATTTATTGTAATATCCGAAAGAAATGCAAATATTGTTGGTTATATTGTAAAGTACAATACATGAATAAACACTGCTATGTTTTATAGAAAAAAAGACATAGTCCATTCTTTCTAGAAAATATCCTTTTCGGATGATAATAAATAAAAAACGATTACATTCATGTGATCATTATAACATCTTTGTAAAAAAATAATATTTTATAATACTTATCTTTTTTGATTATTTATTTTGATTTTATAAATTTTATATAATAATTAATATATCCATTGAAATTGTTTTTATTATCATAAACATGATTATATTGATACTGATCAATACAGGTACGTGCTTATTTAAAATAAAAACGCCATTGTTTGTAATAGTACAGTGTTTATAAAAAATATCCTGTTAAACTATGATAAAAAATGATAATACCTTAAATAACTAAAAATAATGAGTAATCTATATACTTAATTATTAATACTTGTTAGTTTGTTATTTTCATCAATTATTAAAGTATTACATATAAATACATGAGATTAATTTTGTAATTCATAAATAATCGAACCATTTTATACAGAATTTTTTATTTTCAACATTTATAAAAACGCAATATAAAATTAAAATTTTAAATGTGGTAATATTGAAAATATTACAAGTAGTAATATGCAAAGAGAACTTTTTTATATAATTTATCGAAGATTAAATTTATTTAAGTGTTAATTTTTAAATATCAAAACATTATAATTTTATATGATATACAATATCGTTACAAACCTACTGATTATTTACATAAAAACGTTTTAATTAGATAAAGATTAAAATATGAACTTAACATATTACTCATATTACTTAATTATAAAAAATAATTAAAACCGATTAAAGTAATAAACATTCATTTATCTTACAAATTTTTTAACAAAGGTATCCTTATAATATAATTATATATGAAAAAACATTGAAATTAATTGAAGATTACAATCAATATGTCTTAACATAATTATACTGATGAAAAATAAAACTTTAAAAATTGCTACACGAAAAAGTCGGCTTGCTATTTGTCAAGCTCAGCATGTTCGTGACGAATTAAAACATTATCATCCAACTATACGCATAGAGTTAATACCTATTGTAACAACAGGAGATAAATTTTTAAATATTGATTCGAAAAATAAAATTAAAAAAGGTGCATTTATTAAGGAATTAGAACATGCATTAATAGACTTTCGTGCCGATATTGCTGTGCATTCTATGAAAGATATTACGGTGCCTTTACCACATGAATTAACTCTTCCAGTGTTATGTAAACGCAATGATCCACGTGATGCTTTTGTTAGTTTAAAATACCCTAACATAGATACATTACCTATGGGTAGTACAATAGGTACATCAAGTTTGCGCAGACAATGTCAAATACGAGCGCAGCGTCCAGATCTAGTAGTTAGTAACTTGCGAGGTAATATAGATACTAGGTTAAAAAAATTACAATATGGACAATATGATGCAATAGTTTTAGCGGTGGCTGGATTACAACGATTACAGTTACATGAGTACATTCGTGTTTATATTGATCCATCTGATCTATTGCCAGCAATGGGACAAGGTGTTATAGCCGTTGAATGTCGTTCGGATGATGCTGATATTTTATCCTTGTTATCGCCATTATATCATCAAGAAACCTCATTTCGTGTCAGAGCAGAGCGCGCCGTTACTACTTATTTGGAAAGTTATTGTCACTTACCAATTGCTAGTTATGCTGAAATTGAAGAGAATCAAATATGGCTACGAGCACTTATTGGATTACCTGATGGTAGCAAGATTATTCGTACTGAAGGAAGAGCGCCTTTAGATCAATCAGAAAAATTAGGTTTTATTCTTGCTGAAGATTTATTAATTAAATTTAAAGGATAACATGTTTTTATTTGATTAATGCAATCATGTATCAAATTAATAATTATGAATATTTTAATTACTCGTCCTTCTCCATATGGAGAACAGTTGGTGAATAAATTACTTGATTTTGGTAAATTTGCATATCATTTGCCATTAATTTGCTTTTCTACAGGAAAAGAATTATCGTCATTAGAACAGAAATTAAATCTACTTTCTGAAGGGGATTTTTTGTGTATTATATCACAGCATGCAATTAAATATGCTCATAATCAATTACTTGACATAGGAATATCTTGGCCTACCAAATTAGCGTACTATTCCATTGGTCATGCGACTAGTGTCATGATGTATAGGTTATCAGGAATATTAGTGAAATATCCTACAATCCAGGAAACTAGTGAAAATTTATTACGATTACCTGAACTAATGTATAGTTATGGAAAACGTGCTCTTATTTTGAGAGGCAATAATGGACGTACTATTTTAGATGATACTCTTCAAAGAAGAGGAGTATTTGTTGTATCCTGCGAATGTTATACAAGACAACCGTTGCAGTATAACAGAGAAGAACAATCATATAAACTATTAGAATTGAATATTAAAACAGTAGTAGTTACTTCTGGGGAAATATTACAACACTTATATTGTTTAATTCCTAAATTTTATCGTACATCTTGGTTAATACGATGTAAATTAATCGTGGTAAGTTTACGTCTAGCTAAATTAGCTAGACGTTTAGGTTGGACAGATATTATTATAGCACGGTCAGCAAGCAATGAAGTACTAACTCATATTTTGATTAAGCATTCATAATTTATGAGCACCCTAATCCAGATGCAAATAATCATTCCTATGAAATCATATAAGAGTTTTAGAAAATGCCAATAACAAAAATACATGACCTTTCTCATATGTTTATGAGAATCGGCGAGAGAGGATTTGAACCTCCGGCCTCCTGGTCCCAAACCAGGAGCGCTACCAAGCTGCGCTACTCGCCGATGTTTTACTAACTTTCACATAATTTAGCGTTGTATTATATATATTTCCTGTTGAAGAATATTGAAATACTAATAACCAACCATTGCATTTGCAATATAATAATAATTATTTTTCTGCGAAGGAAGGGATTTGAACCCTCATGTCTTGATCAAGACACTAACTCCTGAAGTTAGTGCGTCTTCCTATTCCGCCACCTTCGCTGTATGTTATTTATTTTTAATGGGGTGATTGATGGGATTCGAACCCACGACTTCTGGAACCACAATCCAGAGCTCTACCAACTGAGCTACAATCACCATAGATTATTAAATTCAATTTTTTCATAAAAATTTAAATAAATCAATGCGTCCGACAGGATTTGAACCTGAAACCTTCGCCTCCGGAGGGCGATGCTCTATCCAGTTGAGCTACGAACGCTGAATTAACATATATATTTAATGCAGACTTATACCAACAAGATATGGTTTAATTAATTTGAACTAATAATTTGTTTGATACATATATATTGTTCTCTAAATTTTATTTTAAACAACATGCAGAAAAAATTTCTTATGAAAATTAAAGAGTGTTTGATAGTTTATCGTATATCCTATATCAATATTTATAAATATTGATATAGGATATACGATAAACTATATAGCAGTGCGAATGAAGTAATATGGACACATCTTCAACATCAACGTATGTTGATACTATCATATAATATATATTACAAAATAATTAATTAAAATTTATTACTTATACATGAAGATATTAGAAATATATGGGTATATAAGTCTTCGACAAGGCTACCGTAATATTTGATTCATAAAAATAAACCATTGTGCAAAATATGCTGGGCAACAATTAAAAATTGATATACTAATAATTTATTAAATAAATGTTTATATAAAAATTTGAAAAGTATCTGGTAATACAGTAAACAATAATTATTACAATAAATTAACAACGCTTCATCATATCAAAA
Organism: Blochmannia endosymbiont of Camponotus sp.; assembly: GCF_023586365.1. NCBI lineage: Bacteria > Pseudomonadati > Pseudomonadota > Gammaproteobacteria > Enterobacterales > Enterobacteriaceae > Candidatus Blochmanniella > Blochmannia endosymbiont of Camponotus sp. Next base: position 707,763 of record NZ_CP097759.1, on the reverse strand, counting down.
AATTCATCATTAGTTTTAGTCATAGATAATTTATTCATCATGAATTCCATTGCATCAATTTCACTCATTGGATGAATAATCTTTCGTAAAATCCATATTTTTTGAAGTTCATCTTGAGTAGTTAATAGTTCTTCTTTCCTAGTTCCAGAACGATTATAATCAATAGCCGGGAAAACACGCTTTTCAGCTATTTTTCTTGATAAATGTAGTTCCATATTGCCAGTTCCTTTAAATTCTTCATAAATTACTTCATCCATTTTTGATCCAGTATCTATTAAAGCAGTAGCTATAATAGTTAAGCTTCCTCCTTCTTCCATATTACGAGCCGCTCCGAAAAAGCGTTTTGGACGATGTAAAGCATTAGCATCAACCCCTCCTGTCAATACTTTTCCAGATGACGGTACTATCGTATTATAGGCTCTTGCTAATCGAGTAATGGAGTCTAACAAAATAATAACATCTTTTTTGTGTTCTACTAATCGCTTAGCTTTCTCAATTACCATTTCAGATACTTGAACATGACGAGATGCCGGCTCATCGAAGGTGGATGCAATTACTTCTCCGTGCACTAAACGTTGCATTTCAGTAACTTCTTCTGGGCGTTCATCTATCAAAAGCACTATTGATACGCAGTCTGGATGATTATGACTAATACTTTGTGCAATATTTTGAAGAAGTATGGTTTTTCCGGCCTTAGGAGGCGCTACAATCAAACCGCGTTGTCCGCGCCCAATAGGTGATGCTAGGTCTAATACTCTTGCGGTTAAGTCTTCCGTAGAACCATTTCCTCTTTCCATGCGTAATCGTGAATTGGCATGCAATGGAGTAAGATTTTCAAACAAAATTTTATTACGAGCATTTTCTGGTTTATCATAATTTACATCATTTACTTTAAGCAATGCAAAATAACGTTCACCTTCTTTTGGGGGTCTAATTTTTCCAGAAATAGTATCTCCAGTGCGTAAATTAAAACGACGAATCTGGCTTGGAGATACATATATATCATCTGGTCCAGCAAGGTAAGAGCTATCACTAGATCTAAGAAACCCAAAACCGTCTTGTAATATTTCTAATACACCATCTCCAAAAATATCTTCTCCAGTTTTAGCATGTTGTTTAAAAATAGCAAAAATAATATCTTGCTTGCGCATACGTGCTAAATTTTCTAGACCCATGCTTTCTCCGAGATGTACTAATTCAGAAACTGGTATGTTTTTTAATTTTGTAAGATTCATAATTGTGGATTCTTAAATTGGAGTTATATACACTGTTGATATTACAGAAAGATAAAGCTTACATGTAACATAATGTAATAATTGCTTCACAACATATATTTAATTGTCTATCCTATGCCTACACTATCGAGCATGAATTAGCGTTTAAGCGTTTATTTACTATCGGATTATCACAGAAAATAGATTTATAAAAAACCCATTGGTAATCTTTATAACCATATTGGAAATATAGTTGATAATTAATTTATACAATCAAATTGTATTACCTGTTATTGCCTCTATTATATAGTGGCAATATATTTATATTCCAATTATACATTAAACATTTATAATTAATCACATATGACATGCTGTCATTCTACTGTAATCCTAAAGAAACGTCTACTAACATATAAAATAATTTTAAAAATTATAAATGTTTCAAATAAGTGCTCATTTATATATGTACCTTCAAAAATTCTTGTAATTTTTGTTTAGATAGCAACCCTACTTTAGTAGATAACACTGTTCCATGACGAATCAATAATAAAGTTGGGATACTCTTAATACCATAGTTTTTTGTAGTTATTGGATTTTCATCTATATTTAATTTTGCTACTTTTAGTATGTCATCAAACTCAACAGCGATATCTTCTAAAATAGGTATCATTGCTTTACAGGGATTGCACCATTCGGCCCAAAAATCAACTAAAAAAAGGTTGGTAGAGTTTGACACTGTTTCTGTGAAATTAGAATCTGTCAGGTGCACGATAATTTGATTCATTTATCCTCCTTATAATTTATTTTCTTCTAATCATTATATATCATTATTATTAATTTATTTAATTTTATATATATTGTTGAATATTTAAGATTACTTACATAATTGGTTATGTAATATAATTTTTTATCGTTTTTATTCAAAATAAATTCATGCTTATTTAGGAATCAACTCAATGATCTTTCATCATGATAATATAGCTGTAATTGCAATAATCTAGTTCTATTTTAATCATTAATTAAACGATAGACTTTTCATGTTTTGCATATAACTTCTTAATTGAATTCCAACTTTTTCTATTGTGTGATTTCGAATCATATCATTAGTATTACGCAAAACAATATTATCAACGTTAACATTTTTAGATGACATACCTAAATCTCCTGTTCTTAAATCAGGTATTACAGTATTTTTTAACAAAGGCACTACCGTATCACAAAATAAATAATTACCGTATTCTGCGGTGTCAGAAATTACCATATTCATTTCATACAATTTTTTACGAGCTATAGTATTTGCAATCAAAGGTAACTCATGTAATGATTCATAATATGCTGATTCTGGTGCTATTCCAGATTTTATCATTGTGTCAAAGGATAATTCTACACCTGATTTGATTATAGCTACCATTAATATCCCATAATCAAAATATGTTTGTTCTAGGATTTCTTGTTGATAATTTGGAGCTTGTTCTAATGGAAGTTGACTAGTTTTTTTTCGCCAATTAAGTAATTTAGAATCATTATTTTCCCAATCCAACATCATTTCTTTAGAAAACACTCCATTAAGTATGTTTTCCATATGTTTTTCAAAAACTGGCTTTAATATATTTTTTAGTTTTTCAGATAACATAAAAGCACGTATTTTAGAAGCATTAGATAATCGATCCATCATTAATGTAATGCCTCCTTGTTTTAATGCTTCAGTTATGACCTCCCAGCCACATTGAATGAATTTTCCTGCATATGCAGCATTAACACCATTGCTAATCATATAATCAAAACAAAGAATGGATCCGGCTTGTAACATCCCACATAAAATAGTCTGTTCTCCCATAAGATCTGATTTAACTTCTGCTACAAATGAAGATTCTAATACCCCGGCACGATGACTACCAAGTGCAAACGCCCAGGATTTTGCTAATGTTATACCCATATCATACGCATCGTTTTCTTCGTGTATGGCAAGTAAAGCAGGTACTCCAAATCCTCGTTGATATTCTTGACGAACTTCTGTCCCGGGACATTTTGGAGCGACCATGATAACAGTAATATCTTGACGAATTTTTTCTCCAACTTCTACAATATGAAATCCATGTGAATATCCTAATGTGGATCCATGTTTCATTAAAGGTTCTATTTGTCGTATCACTGATGTGTGATATTTATCTGGAGTCAAATTAATAACTACATCTGATTTGGGAATAATTTCGTCATAAGTTCCTACAGGAAATCCGTTCCTTGTTGCTCTTTCCCAAGATTCCTGTTTATTAAGAATAGATTCACGACGTAAAGCATATGTAATATTTACCCCCGAATCTCTCATATTTAAACCTTGATTCAAACCTTGAGATCCACAGCCTATTATAGCTACTTTTTTAGATAATAATGCCTGAATTCCATTGGAAAATTCATTGTTATTCATAAATCGGCATTTTCCCAAATGTTTTAATTTTTCTATGAAAGTTAATGTATTGAAATAATTAGCCATAAAATATCTCTTTTAAATAATGTTAAAAATAATTTAATAATTTTCTATTAAAATGTTTTATTAATTTAAAAATATTTCAAAAACTGGATTAGTTGTGACATCGTGCCATTCGTATCCTAATTTAGATAGATATTTTTTAAATTCTGATTCTTTTTGATTGGATAGTTCAAACCCGGCTAGAACCCGTCCGTAATCAGTACCGTGATTTCTATAATGAAATAAAGAGATGTTCCAATTAGCACCTAAAGTATGAAGAAATTTCAATAATGCTCCCGGAGCTTCTGGGAACTCAAAACTAAAAATCCGCTCCTGTAAAGGCTGGAATAAACGTGCTCCTACCATATATCTAACATGCAATTTAGCCATCTCATCGTCAGATAAATCTACAACGTGAAAACCATTAGCGAGTATTTCTTGAACTATCGTTTTTCTTTCGGAACGGCCGTGCTTCAAACGTATACCGATAAAAATACAAACGTTTTTAGATCCATTGAATTGATAATTAAATTCTGTTACTGATCTGTTTCCTAATATTTTATAGAATTCTAAAAAACTACCCTTTTTTTCTGGGATAGTAATTGCCATTAACGCTTCTCGTTGTTCTCCTAGTTCGCAACGTTCTGAAATATAACGTAGTTCATGAAAATTTATATTGGCACCTGAAAGAACATGAGCTAATCTTTCACCTCGAATTGCATATTTTTGAATATACTTCTTCAGCCCAGCTAATGCTAACGCACCTGAAGGTTCAGCAATAGCACGTACGTCTTCGAATAAATCTTTTATTGCAGCACAAATTGCATCATTATCTACTGTAATTACATCGTCTAGGTATTCTTGACATAGACGAAATGTTTCGTCGCCAACACATCGTACAGCTACTCCTTCGGCAAATAGACCTACTTTATGTAACCACACTGGCATACCAGCCGATAAGGCGGCGCATAAAGAGGCCGATTCTGCTGATTCAACTCCTATAACTTTTATTTGTGGCATAAGGTGTTTGATTAATACAGAAACACCTGCAGCTAAACCCCCCCCTCCTACTGGAACAAAAATGCGATCTAAATGAGCATCTTGCTGCAATAATTCCATGGCTAATGTCCCTTGTCCTGCGATTACCGTTGGATGATCAAATGGAGGAATAAAAGTTAATTGGTGTTTATCAGCTAAATACATAGCTTTAATTTTAGCCTCATCAAAATTAGCTCCGCATAATAACGGTTTTCCTCCAAAATCACGTACCGCATCTATTTTTATATCAGCGGTATTTATAGGCATTACAATCAAGGACGTAATACCTAGACGAGTAGCAGAAAAAGCCACCCCCTGAGCGTGATTACCTGCTGAAGCAGTAATAACTCCAGAAGATTTTTGTGTTTTATTAAGACTTGAGATCATAGCATAGGCTCCACGTAATTTAAAGCTATGTACTGGCTGCCTATCTTCTCGTTTAACTAATACTGTATTTTCAAGACGTTCTGACAGTTTGTTCATAATTTGTAATGGAGTTATTTGAGCTACTTCATATACATGAGAACGTAAAGCAGTACGTAGATATTCTGCAGGACATGGTGCATGAGAAAAAGAATAAAGTGTTTTCATTTAGGATGTTATCCTAATAATTTAGATTTATCACGAACCGCGCCTTTGTCTGCGCTTGTTACCAAATGGGCGTATGCTTTTAAAGAAATAGATATGTTTCTATTTCTGTTGGTTGGGGTCCATGCTTTAGTTCCTCGAGCAATTTCTGCTGCACGTCGTATTTTTAGTATATGTTCAGAAACTTCTAAGGTAATACTACGCATGCCAATATCGATATTAATTATGTCCCCGTCATGTACTAGCCCAATTAATCCTTTGTTAGCGGCTTCCGGAGACACATGACCAATAGATAGCCCTGACGTCCCCCCTGAAAATCTACCATCTGTAATCAAAGCGCAACATAAATCCAACCTCATGGATTTAAGAAAAGATGTGGGGTATAGCATTTCTTGCATACCTGGGCCACCTTTTGGCCCTTCATATCGAATTACAATAATATCTCCAGAATGCACATTACCTGTTAAAATTGCTTGAACAGATTCTTCTTGACTCTCATAAACCTTAGCTGGCCCACTAAATTTTTGAAGGTTTATATGAACTCCAGCTGTTTTTACAAGACATCCATCTACAGCAAGATTACCGTACAATACCGCTAAACCTCCATCTTGGCTATAAGCATGTTCACGCGAACGAATACATCCAGAGCAACGATCCATATCTAACGAAGTCCATCTGTTTTTTTGAGTAAAAGCTTGTATGCTACGTATTCCTGCCGGTGCTGCAGCATACATATTTTTTGATTCAAAATTATCACATGAAACAATATCATAATTTAATAACGTTTCTAATAAAGATTTATTCAATATATTGCGTGTATCTTCATGTAATAAACCACAACGATGTAATTCACCAAGCACACCCATCACTCCTCCAGCTCGATGAAAATCTTCCATGTGATATTGTTGAGTATTTGGAGCTACTTTGCATAAATGCGGTACTTTTCGAGATAATTTGTCAATATCTGCCATAGTGAAATCTATCTCTCCTTCTTGAGCGGCCGCAAGTAAGTGTAATACAGTATTGGTAGAGCCACCCATTGCGATGTCCAACATCATTGCATTTTCAAAAGAAGACTTGTTAGCTATATTACGCGGTAGAACAGAATAATTATTCTCTTCATAATAAGCTTTAGCTAAGTGAACAATATATTTACCAGCATTTAAAAATAATTTTTTACGATCAGAATGAGTAGCTAACAATGATCCATTGCCCGGTTGCGCCAATCCCAATGCTTCTGTTAAGCAATTCATGGAGTTCGCCGTAAACATTCCTGAACAAGACCCGCATGTAGGACACGCTGCTGATTCAATGTGTTGTTGATCAATATCAGAAATATTAGGATCTACGGAACATGTGATTGCGTCAATTAAATTTAACTTAACATTTTGATTAGACAAAGTTATTGTACCAGATTCCATTGGCCCACCTGATACAAAGATAGCTGGAATATTTAAGCGTAATGCCGCCATTAACATTCCAGGTGTTATTTTATCGCAATTAGAAATGCATACCATTGCATCAACGCAATGGGCATTAATCATATATTCCACAGAATCAGCAATAAGATCTCTAGATGGCAAGGAATATAGCATGCCGCTATGGCCCATAGCAATTCCATCGTCTATTGCAATAGTATTAAATTCTCTTGCGACTCCTCCAGTAATATTAATTTGCTCAGACACTAATGCTCCTACGTTTCGTAAATGTATGTGACCAGGAACAAATTGGGTAAATGAATTAACTACAGCAATAATCATTTTATCAAAATCTTCAGTGGTCATACCTGTAGCACGCCATAATGCTCGAGCACCAGTCATATTACGCCCGTGCGTAGTAGTAGTAGAGCGATATTTAGGCATATTTAAACTCCAGTATCTTATATTATTGAATATTGATTATCTTAAGAATTAATATTTGCAAATTTAGTATTGCTAATGAACTGGATCTAACCAATTCCATTGATCTTTAGTGATTCCAGTAAATAAGTTAAAAAATAAGTGCTGCAATTTTTTAGTAATAGGTCCACACGTACCAGCACTTACCTTAATTCCATCTACACTACGTACTGGAGTTATTTCGGCGGCAGTACCAGACATAAATATTTCATCAGCTATGTATAAAGATTCACGGGGCAATACTTGTTCTTGTACTTCTAAACCAATATTTACTGCTAATTTAATAATAGTATCACGTGTGACTCCAGGTAAAATAGAAGAAGCACATGGTGGCGTTAAAATGATATTATTTTTAACTTCAAATAAATTTTCACCGGCACCTTCTGAAATATAACCATATATATCTAAACCTATTCCTTCGTGATAACCATTTCGGTGAGCTTCATTACTAATTAACATAGATGATAGGTAATTCCCGCCAGCCTTCGCTGTACTTGGAAGGGTATTTGCTGGAACTCTATTCCAAGAAGATACCATGACATCAATCCCTTGTTTCAAGGAATTTTCTCCCAGATAAGGCAACCAAGAAAAAGCTGCTATAGCAATGTCAGTGGTGTATTCAGGGGTCGGATTAATTTTCATACCTACATTTCCAAGAAATACGAGAGGACGGATATATGCATTAATTAAATTATTCTTTCGAATAATAATTCTACAAGCTTCCATTAGATCATCAATACTCCAAGAAATAGGCATACGATAAATTTTTGCGGAATTATATAATCTTTGTATATGTTCACGATGACGAAATATAACGGGGCCTTTATGTGAATTATAACATCTCATGCCTTCAAATACTGATGATCCATAGTGCAAAGCATGAGACATTACATGTACTTTAGCTTCCCTCCATGGTACAATTTCTCCATTAAACCAAATAAAGTTTGATATATTCATCTGAAATCTTCCTCGGTAATATAGTCGAAGAAAGTATGAATTTAATTATGATTTTTTTAATTTATTCAATTTTAATATAATGTATATCCATCAATTTGTTTAATTGTGCGGATAATAAATATATTGCTCTATTGCTAGAAACAGTTAACAAAATGTTTATTTTCTTCTTGTTGAACTTACTATATGACAACATATTTAATGTATGTAACTCAAATCCACGATGACGAATAACTCGAAGAATACGTTCAAGTACCTCCGGGCAAAACCTGGCTTTTATAAACAACGAATAATGTGTCATATCACTGCTCCAACATAGCATCATTTGAAGAACCAGGTGGAACTAATGGCCAAACATTTTCGTGTTCATTAATCAGCGCATGTAGTAAAAAGGGTCCTGTGTGTGTGAATAACATATTAATTGCGTCTAAAATTTGAGATGTATAAGTAATACATATTCCATGAATATCAAATGCTTTAGCCAAAATAAGAAAATTGGGATTATCTGTTAATGTAGTTTCACTGTAACGTTTATTGAAAAATAATTGTTGCCATTGACGCACCATTCCTAAACGTTGATTATCCAACAAAACAATTTTAATAGGCAAATTTTTACGTTTAATAGTAGCGAGTTCTTGTATGTTCATCATAAATGATCCATCACCAGAAATACATATCACCATATGATTAGGTCGGCCAATTTGAGCCCCAATAGCTGCGGGCGTACCAAACCCCATGGTTCCAAGCCCTCCAGAAGTAATAAAATTCTCTGGACGACTAAATTGCATATGTTGAGCGGCCCACATTTGATGTTGCCCAACATCTGTAGTCACCACAGTATCGTAAGGAGCATGTTCACTGATTGTTCGTAATAAAGTTGGAGCATAAATCTTATCATCAGATGATTGATAAGACCAACGATACTTCAATTTTAAAGATTTTACTTTTTTTCTCCATGGATCAATAGACAAAGATTGTGTGAGTGCAGATAACAAATTATTTAAATTGCCAGATAAAGAAACATTTGCTAAGCGCAGTTTACCAAATTCTGAAGGATCAATATCCACATGAATTACTTTTGCTTGCGGAGCAAAAGTATGTAATCGCCCGGTTACTCTATCATCAAATCGAGCGCCTATCGCGATTAATAAATCAGATTTTTGTACTGCTAAATTAGCCGCTTGATTTCCATGCATTCCTAACATTCCTAGGTAACAATCTTCTGTATAATCTGGGGCACCTAGCCCTTTTAACGTTACTACAGTAGGTATTTTAGTTTTAGAAATAAATGTACGTAATGAGGTTACTGCTCCAGCCATACCTACACCTCCACCTACATAAAGTATCGGTTGATATGCTTGCAGCATTAGCACTCGAGCTTTTTCTATATCACTTTCAATGCTGCAAATATCTTTTTTGTTAATACAATAGTTTGAAATTAATTTGCCAGTAGACAATTGAATGTCTTTTGGTATATCTATTAATACTGGTCCTGGCCTGCCTTCAGACGCAATAAAAAATGCTTCATCAATAACATTAGGTAGCATGTTTAATGAATGCACCAAAAAGCTATGTTTAGTGCATGCTAAAGATAAACCTAATACATCTACTTCTTGAAATGCATCAGTACCAATAAATTCTAATCCCACTTGCCCAGTAATAGCCACTATAGGGATGGAATCTAATAATGCATCAGCTAATCCAGTGATGAGGTTAGTAGCTCCTGGACCAGAAGTCGCAAAACATACACCAATTTTTCCAGTAGCTCGAGCGTATCCTATAGCAGACATAATTGCACCTTGCTCATGTCTACATAATAAATGCTCTACTTCAGAGTCAAACAATGCATCATATATAGGCATAATCGCCCCACCCGGATAACCAAAAATAATTTCCACACCTTTGTCTCTCAGTGCTTTTATGGTCCACTGAGCTCCGTTCATATTTGCTTCCTCGCATGATTTTATGAATGAAATAATAATCTAATCAGGTCACTTATGTAGATAAACCGATTTTGAATCAATTGCAAAGTGTATGGAAATTACATATTGTTTATTAGATTCAAGTAGATTTGGAATATTAGTAAATATTGCATGCAAAAATATTTTAAATAATTTTATTTTTTAAAAATGACTATGTATTACGTATTAACCTTATGAAAAATCTTTTTATTTTTAAAATTAAATAATATGATAATTTTTTCGATGTAAAGTGAAATATTGCTGCTTATATAAAATTGCTCCTACATGGTATATATCATATAATTGTCGATGGTTAGCTTTTGAAATAACATTTTACTACATGTTGTATTAAAAACTAACAATAATATTTTAAAACAGTAATTTCCGAGTTTTTATAAGTATACGAGAGTTCAAATAATATTATTACTGATATTATTTGTTAGGCTTCTGAGTTTGTTTTATACTAAAACCAATCGCACTCACGTTAAGAGTAAAAATTTTTAATTTTCTTGACATTTAAAAATATCGAACCTGTTTTATTGTTAATGTTTTTAGTAAATAATTTAATATCATATGGTACACATTTTATTTAAGTGTATAGTGAAACTTCATTATATTTTTATGTATCACATATAATTAGATTTGGCAATAATGTTTTTAAAATAATGTTATTTCCGTGCAATCGCTGATTATGATCATCATCTAATTTTGTCATTATTTGTTTTTGTTATTGGGGTAATAATTTTCATTTAATGTATGAAAGAAGATCAATCTCTATTTTTTAAATTTGTTTAATCAAATCTGCCTATTATAAAGTAAAATAACGTGTGAATTTTATTATTATATTATATATATTTTTAATATTTAAAATTTTAGGCAATAAAATTAATTTTATTGTGTGAAATTGTGAGTAAATTATAATTAATAAAATCTTATAGAATATAATCAAAATTACAGTTTATTAAATTATATATTGGTTTTATACAGTTTAAAAACATGGAATTTTAACGTAAATACGTGGGTAAATTTAGTCAATACACGCCGCAGAAACAATGCGACGAGTATTGACTAACAACATGATTCTCCAGTTTTATATGAAAATCATGTTTAATCGAAAATATTGAAAATAAAAATGAGTATAAATACATTTATACTAAAAAATAAGCTTTGATACTGTTTGGATTATACAGGGGTGAAGAGACTTGAACTCCTAACACCCGGTTTTGGAGACCGACGTTCTACCTATTTGAACTACACCCCTTTGTATTATAAAAAGCATGCGGTGCGGACGGGACTTGAACCCGTGACCCTCGGCGTGACAGGCCGATGTTCTAACCATCTGAACTACCGCACCGTTGTAATTTATATGATGACTGATAGTCATCAACTAACATATTTTAAATTTATTAGAAAATATTAAATGTACATTTTTTATATTTACCTATATTACATAGCAATCCAATCTATATAATATTCTGTATGCACGTTATAATGGAGCTAAGCGGAATCGAACCGCTAACCTTCTGCGTGCAAAACAGATGCTCTCCCAGTTGAGCTATAGCCCCGCATTAATCAATTACACTGTAACAAGTTTCATAAAAACATGCAAATAAAAATAATATAATTATAAAATTTGATTTTTCCACAATTAAATAGGTTGTGAATAAGATTTAAATGCATAAAATATAATTAATTTTGTATTTATTGATATTAAAATGAGTAATGCTGATGTATTATTAATTTAATTAAATAAAAACATATTTTGATGAAAAGTTAATTTACAGTTTGTTTTGAGTGTGTTGTACATTCGTTAGTAGTATTAATTTAAAGTTAATAAATGCATCTATACAGTACGGTTTAGATAGATGTTTATTATCAAATAATATATGCTAAAATAAAAATTAAATGAAATAATTCGACATAAAAATCTATAAATTGCTATTAAATGTAAATATATATATATTGTATCTATGAAATAGAATAATTAAATTTCTTTGATTGCTCATTAAACTAACAAACAGCGTGTTTCTTGTTGAAATAAAATAATGTGTTCAGTTTATATTGATAATATTTCTAAAGAAAAGAAATTATAATGAGATAATAAAATAGATTTTAATTTGATAGTTTTTTCTGTGTTCATAGAACAATAGACTTTGTTTGGTCTGTAAAAACAAAAATTGTTTATAGGATTATTTGTGTTTTTGCGTAGCAAACGTAAGCTGTGTTTAGCGACTGAGTGTCTCGAATCTATTAAATAGCTATTTGAAGACAATGCGGTAATTAATTCTGTTTTTAATAAAGAAAAATGAGTACATCCAAGCACTACAGTATCAGGAGGTTGTTTCATGTTTAACCAAGGGGTGAGAATATTACGAAGAATTGATATTGGTATTTTTTTGCCATACATTTTAGATTCAGCTAAGTGTACTAATTCAGACGTACCCAGTAACATGACCTTATATTTATTGGCAAAACGTTTTATAAGACTCCAAGTGTAATCATGATTGACAGTACGATGCGTTGCTAAGACACCAATAACGCCATTTTTAGTTAATTTAGACGCCAATTTAATTGCGGGTATTACCCCGACAATGGGACATAGAAAATGATTCTGTAATATTTTTAATGAAACTACACTAGCAGTATTACAACCGATGACTATAAGATCTAATTGATGTTGTTTTTGTACAGCTTTAATTATAGAGATTACACGGTTTATAATGAAGAATTCGGAGTGTTCGCCATAAGGAAAGGCTTGATTATCAAAAAAATATAGATAACGTACATGTGGTAATAATTTTCGTATCGCAGTATAAATAGATAAGCCACCTACCCCAGAGTCTAATATTAAAATTGTTGGTTGTTTGTGTGTATTTTTAAGATAAGTCATATATTTTTTATTAATTATTTAATTTATACACCATATATAAAATGGTCATAAATTGAATACGTACGTAATGTAATCTATGATTTTTAATACTATCTTTTAATATAGAGTATATATTTTTTATTCGAAAATCTTTTCATGTTTATAAATACTATGTTGATCCTTATCCTTCGTATTGTAATGATAACATCTATAACTATATATTCTTTGAAGTTCTATTATTTTCCATCAAAAAATGTTGTATATAGTTTGATTATACAATGCGCATAAAACATATATAATATATTTGACTGATCATGAATCTAATACAATATTTATTATTTATTTGAAAATTCAGCTCTTCGATATACATATATTTAAAAGAATCTAAGAAGTAAATTTATCATGTTTAAATTATGATTTGTGATGGACGTAATCATTTAATTAATTTTTTAAAATATTGCTCATATATTATATTTTTTTATTTTTTATTCCCAAAGTATGACATATTGCATATGTTAAATCTGATCTATTAAGAGTATAGAAATGAAAGTTTCTTACTCCTTCCTTAAGCAAGACTCTGATCATGTCTATTGCTACAAATGTTCCAATCATTTTCTGTGTTTCTAAGTCGTGATCTAATCCATGAAAAATTACATATATCCAATGCGGTATCTTCACTTTAGTAAAAGTGATAAACTGCTGTAGTTGACGAAAATTAAAGATAGGCAATATTCCAGGAATAATTTCTATATCAATCCCAACAGACACACAAAGATCTCTAAATCTTAGATATTGTTCTACATCAAAAAAAAATTGAGTGATTGCTCGATTCGCACCGGCATCTATTTTTTTCTTTAAATTAATTAAATCTGATTGCGCGTTTTTTGCTTCTGGATGTACTTCTGGATAAGCAGCTACTGCAATATCAAAATTCCCAATTTTTTTTAATAAACATACTAAATCAGCAGCATACATAGACGATTGATAGGTTTTTTTCATTTGATCGCCTCTTAATGCAACTATATTATGAATACCATTATTCCAATATTCTTGAGCAATAATTTGTAATGCTTGAGGGGTTTCGTTAATACATGTTAAATGAGGAGCTGCTATTAATCCAGTACGTTTTTTTATGTCTTTAATCGTTTTATCAGTATAATTTCGTGTTCCAGAGTGAGCGCTGTATGTTACAGAAACAAAAATAGGATTCAATGTGCTTAACTTGTTTATAGTTTTCCATAATATTTGTTCCATTTCATCGGTACGTGGAGGAAAAAATTCAAATGAAACATTAATATTTCCTTGTAATTCAGCTAGATATTGATTTAATATCGCTTGTTGGGTGGCATGGAACATGCTCATGTTTCCCTCTTGAAGCTATAAAATAGATGCTTATAGAGATATATCTATTATATAGACCATACACTATTTTTAAAATAAAAATCATCATTACATAATTAATCATTGAGATTAATAATCTAAAAAAAGCTGTATGATGGGTATTTTAACGAATGTTACTCATTGATAAAATATTTCGTTATATATTACATTAGCGCAATAAATTATTATTTCAATTTCTATCGCAGATAGATCCACGATAGAAAACGTTTCATTAATTAAACATAAAGGCTATTTAAAATATTAACTGCATATATGAACTTTGTGATTGCTTAATTAATAAATAAAACTTTATAATAACGCGTCCATTAATGTTTGTTAATAATAAAACTGATTAACAATAGACATAATAGTATGGCGAGATCATCATTGTATTGATGAAAATGCCTGTTCTAAATCAGTAATAAGATCGTCGCTATCTTCTAGTCCTACTGAAACACGAAGCAGCATATCACTGATTCCAGCGCGTTTTCTAGCATGCTCTGGCATAGCAGCATGCGTCATAGTGGCTGGATGAGCAATTAAACTTTCTACCCCCCCGAACGATTCTGCTAATGTAAATAACTTTAATGATCGTAAAAATTGTATTAAAACGGTTTTAGTACCCTTAAGCTCGAAACTAAATATCGATCCAAATCCGCTTTGTTGCTTACAAACAATGTTATACCCAGGGTGAGTGGGTAATCCCGGATAATATAATGCATTGATTTGGGGTTGTTTTTGACAAAAAGCAATAATGTTTTTGGTATTATTTTGTTGTTG
Source organism: Blochmannia endosymbiont of Camponotus sp. (assembly GCF_023586365.1). Taxonomy (NCBI): domain Bacteria; kingdom Pseudomonadati; phylum Pseudomonadota; class Gammaproteobacteria; order Enterobacterales; family Enterobacteriaceae; genus Candidatus Blochmanniella; species Blochmannia endosymbiont of Camponotus sp. The sequence continues at coordinate 692,614 of NZ_CP097759.1, read as the reverse complement.
ATAAACACGCGGCATTAAAGTACGCATACCACGCAACAACTGATAACTATCAAAGGCACTTCCAGTAATACCAAGAGTGTTGCCCCACCAAGTTAATTTTTCCGAAATGTATGTATCCTTAGATATTACTACTCCTGCTATTAAATCCGAATGTCCATTCAAATACTTACTACAAGAATGTACTACTAAATCTGCACCTAAAATTAATGGATTTTGAAATACTGGAGTCATAAATGTATTATCTACAACATATAAGATATCTTTTTGGAAATTGCAAAGAGTATGGATATCTACTATTCGGAGCATAGGGTTACTTGGAGTTTCTATGAAAATTAATTTAGGTTTATATGTTAACGATTTTAATAAAATCTGTGTATCATTTTGGTCAATAAATAGTACTTTGCATACACCTTTTTTGTTTAATGCATCCAATAATCGATAAGTACCTCCATAGCAATCATAAGGCGCTATTAATAAATCGTTTGGTTCAAGCAAAGCAGAACATATCAAATAAATAGCAGACATGCCACTACTTGTCATGATCGCGCTTTTTCCATATTCTAAATCTGATAAAGTTTGCTGAGCTACATCACGTGTAGGATTTTTGCGTCGTGAATAATCATAAGGACGAGGCTGATTTAATCCAAAAAAATTATAAGTAGTTGAAAGAGTAATAGGAGGCACAACACATCCATGTTGTGCGTCGCTATTTAAACCACTTCTAACGCTAATTGTGGATTTCTTTATATTCATAATAATAATTAAACTAACCTATATTTCTAAAAAATACTGATACTTTATAAGTATAGAAATCTTCTATGTGTACGAAAATATTTTTATTAACCAGATTTAATGTAGTTTTATCTAACCACAGTATATACTACATATAAATTACTGGTAATAACTAAAATCTACATATATATTGATATGAATCAATTCCCCCATGAAACTTAATGTACTCATGTTTACTTTTTCTATTAAAGTATAGCATGAATGACTATGATGTTGCATTGTGTTCTTATATATAAGTAAGACCTATATTTATTTTTTATTCAATTTTTTGTCAATCGGTAAAAAATCAGCATTAATAGAAAGATTAAAGCGTTTATTAAAAATGTTTACACGCCCACGTGTATCTAGTATACGTTGTGTACCTGTATAAAATGGATGACACAAATTACACACATCTATATTTAAGTTTCGAGTTAAAGTAGATTTAGTATTAATAACATTTCCACACGAGCAATATGCAGATATTTCGTTGTATTTTGGATGCACATTTTTCTTCATAATATATTCTGATATCAACTAAATATTCATGTTTCTGATAAACTGATATGTTATCATAATAAACATAAATTATAAATTTATTTTATGCGCTTAATAGGTTATGATGTTTGTACGTTCATATATAACTAAATATTTCTATTCATTAAAATTATTATTGTATATTTGATCTATTTAAATACATGTTCGTGATAAATTTTATACAAAATTCATAATATTTATTGCTGTACTTACAGCGACACTATTAAATGACAAAAGTAATTCATGACCTATTGTTGCTAATATATTAGCAACAATTTAATAAAATTCTTACTTATATATGGTTGAAATAAAAAATTTTGCTATATCTTACACATCGGTATCTATTCTGATAACAATTCAAACTATTTTTTGATGTTTATCATTACAAATAATCTATTGAAATTGTATATACAACCACGTGAGTATATATATTTATATTCACAAACGTACAATACCCTAATCTCATCAAATAATACAAATATTTACTTTATGTAATAAGTTTTGATAGAATAATAATTGTTGAATTTTTAAAATTGAATATAGGGTACTAATAAATATCCATTTCATAATATGTATAAATGTAGCAAATACAATATACGCTACTTATAGTCGCGTTTTTTCATAAATACAACATATACAATTATATGATAATAGATGTTTTTATCTAATCAATACGCAGTCTTATGTGTTTTCTGGAAACATATAGTTAGTTGTAAATTACAACAATGAGTTTTATAAGGTATTATGCACATTTATAATCGCTTTAAATCAACTATTATATTCAATAAACTAAATTTGAAACAAGTATGCAACATAGTTGTTGTTCAGGGCGATCAGAATACGTATGTTTTTATTTATGACTGTAAGTTTTATTAAAAACTAACATAAATTGTCATGTATTTATTAATATAAATAGTAATGTACGATCTTTATGGTAGTAAAGCTTATAAAAATTACAACTACAATTATTTATATAATGAAAATATATTTTCAAAAAATAATCAAATTATTAAAGTAACATTGATTTGAGTAACTTAAATTCTAAATCGCTATAGATTAGTTCATACATGTTGTGACGAATATAATTAAAAAATATTACTACTATATAAGTAGTATCGCTATAATGGTTGTTGCTACGTTATTTGTAGTGTTTGGTTTTATAAATAAAAGAGCTTTTACATAGAATGATTTTTATGAAAATTGCGATGTTAAAATATCTGATTAAATGTACTATTGTTTTAATGTCATAAAATTACATTCCATCGAATAGTTAATAATTACGGATATTCTTATGTTGATTTTTTTTAGATAAAATTTTTATGTCGAAATCTTGTGTTAGTTTTTAAGGGGTAGATAATAATGGATATAAATTTCAATACTGATTCTGATTATACCAATGAAGTTACTTAATACGATTAAATATTGAATATAACTGAATACGGGTAAATTTTATGTCTACATGGGTCATCGGAAAAATTATTAATATAAAAAATTGGACAGATCAGTTGTTTAGTCTTATTGTACGAGCTCCAGTAAATACATTTGTCGCTGGGCAATTTACTAAAATAGGGATCAAGATAAATAATATAATCGTACAACGTGCTTATTCATATCTTAATGCTCCGCATAATCCAAATCTAGAATTTTACATAGCTACTGTATTAAAAGGGAAATGTACCCCATTGTTATGTACTTTACGTCCCGGTGATACTCTGATGCTTACTAAAAAAGCATACGGACGTTTCATACTCAATGAAATTCCAAATTGTAAAAATTTATGGATGTTGGCTAGCGGGACAGGGATTGGCCCATATTTATCAATACTCGAAGATCATGATAAAAGATTGTGTCAATTTTCAAATATTGTATTAGTACATGCAGTGAGGTTTTCTAAAAATTTAAATTATTTATCTCAAATAAGAAAATTACAAAGCTTTTATAATGGTAAATTACATGTGCAAACAATCATAAGTCAAGAAGAATCGTCTAGTTCACTTTTTGGACGTATACCTGCTTTGATAAAAAATGACTCTTTAGAAAAAAAAGTAGGATTACAATTGGATATTAACAATAGTCACGTGATGTTATGCGGAAATCCACAAATGATACAGGATACTAAGGAAATATTGAATAAAAAATACGGAATGAAAGATCATTTACGATGTAAACCAGGTCATGTTACTCAAGAACGTTATTGGTAATATAAACACGGTGATCATATATTACAATTGTAACTGACAGTATGTTACAAAACTATCTATTATCGTGCATCTTTTATAATACCAGCATGTTGCAATGCACAATTACGCATTTTTTTAAGTATATACATGCTAGTCGTGTAATACATAGTATTATATTGTTTAATGCGAATTAAACATTGATTGCTCATCATACATTATTATTATGAAGTATTTCTATAGGAGAGATGATGTGAGGCGTTTATTGGTAATAGGAAACTGGAAATTAAATGGCAATAAAAATACTATAACTAATTTAACTATTGCATTAGTTAATGAATTTTATAATATTTCTAAATGTAGTGTAGCTATAGCTCCTCCTGTGATGTATTTAGATGTGGTTAAGCGTTATTTATTGAATAGTCATATTCAGTTATGCGCTCAAAATGTTGATATTCATTTATCTGGAGCGTTTACCGGCGATATTTCAGCAGAAATGTTACAAGATCTTAACACACGATATGCTCTGATAGGCCATTCTGAACGGAGAATACATCATAAAGAAAATGATGCAGATATTGCTAAAAAATTTTTTATCATAAAAAAAGTTGGATTAATTCCTATTTTATGTATAGGAGAAAATAAAAAAGAATACGATTCTGGATACACACAGTCAGTGTGTATTAATCAAATTAAAACAGTCATTAAATTACTCGGTATAGAAGCATTTAAGAATTCAGTTATTGCTTATGAACCTATATGGGCTATAGGAAGTGGTGTTAGCGCATCTCCAGAAAACGTGCAATTAGTTCATAAATCAATCCGGGATTATATTGCAAGTTATGACGCATCTATAGCTGACAACATAACGATTCAGTATGGAGGTTCTGTCACACCAGAAAATGTTATTCAATTTTTTGATCAAAAAGATATTGATGGTGTATTAGTAGGAGCCGCTTCTTTAAACGCGAATAGTTTTTCTATGATTGTACAAACTGCTGAAAAACATAAGAAACCATATCCTGATTAACAATATTTCGGAAATATGCTAATATAATACATTGTTGATAACAAATAACGATATTAACAGTTCAAAAAACTAAATAAGTGATGATTTGAATAAGCTATACATAATCAGATTATATAAATGATAGTATTATTTAAGAAATAAGTTATTTGTGATAATTATAAATAATTTAAAATAGTTTTTTGGCTGTTCTCAATAAATCCCGACGGAATGGACGTTGCATATGTTGTATAGCATCGTTAATATCGTGATGTACCAATTTTTCATTTTGTACCCCAATACAGCGTCCTACATAACCTTTTAATAACAGATCAATAGAATATGCTCCCATCCGAGACGCTAGAATACGATCATATGCAACAGGTTTGCCTCCACGTTGGATATATCCTAAAACGGTAGCACGAGTCTCTCTACCAGTCTTTTCTTCAATATATCGCGCTAAATAAAATACATTACAAATACGTTCTGTAATAGCTACTATTGCATGTTTTTTCCCTTTAGAAATACCAGATTTAATTTCGTTTACTAGATCTTGTGGGTTAAATTTTACTTCAGGGACTACAATAAATTCACATCCCCCAGCTATTGCTGCCGCCATAGTCAAATCACCGCAACAACGCCCCATTACCTCTACAATAGAAATACGTTGATGCGAAGAAGATGTGTCACGCAATCTATCAATTGCATCAACAATTGTTTCTAAAGCTGTAAAATAACCAATGGTGTAATCAGTTCCAGCAACATCGTTATCAATAGTCCCAGGCAATCCGATACAAGGAAATCCTATATCACTCAATCTCTTAGCGCCTAAATAAGATCCATCTCCTCCAATGATTATGAGAGCATCGAGGCTACGTTGATTGATATTATTGATAACTATTGTTCTAGTGGCATCTTCTTTAAATTCAGGAAAACGAGCAGAACCAAGAAAAGTTCCACCGCGATTTATTATGTCTGAAACACTACGACGACTCAATTGTATCATTCGATCTTGAAATAATCCTAAATAACCGTCATGTATTCCATATACTTCTAGTCCTTCAGAAAGACCTGCCCGCACTACACCTCGAATAGCGGCATTCATTCCTGGAGAATCCCCGCCGCTTGTTAATACTCCTACTCTTTTTATCATAAACACAGAACTCTATTATGTTATAATATACAGCAGACTATAATTATGTAAATATACGAAAATAAAAGGCTATATCAAATATATACAACAGTTATATGTGAAATTGTTACTAGTTTTAATTTATTAATATTTAATCAAATTAAAAAAATTTATCTAATATGTTTTCTAAATATTGAACATTGGAAGTATTATTTATTTTAATTATTGTTATGATAACAATGTGCATGTATTTGCTTGTAATTAAATACTGTAATTTTGTACATCTATGATATTTTCTTGATATTGATAATATCTCTATATTAGTAAACGGATTCAATTACATGAATCATATCACAAGGATTATCTTGTAAAGTATTGAAATACGAAAAGAATATATATATATATCAATATAACTGATATATCGAATATACGATTATTTTAAATCTCATATACAATGCATCAAATTGCATGTATTTAAATAAAATTACATATTAAGTGTAATACATCTGCGTTTTCCGGGCACATTATTAATTTTGTAATAAAAAAATATTGAATATCTTTTATATGTTAATTATTACATAAATATATAAACTTTTTAGATACTTGATATGTGCAGTGGTATCTAAAATTATATTTAGTAACAGTAGTGTGTATAATACAATATATATATATTTTTATATGTAGCAAGGCTTATTAAGTTATTGTTATTTATTAATTTTTTTTATAAGTCTAGCGGGTTTTCCTGCGACTGTAGCATGAGGCGGTACAGAGTGTAGTACGACAGAACCAGCTCCAATTTTAGCCCCATATCCTACTTCAATATTACCTAAAATAATAGAACCAGCTCCAATCATTACTTTTTGTCTAATTTTAGGATGACGATCACCACTTATTTTTCCGGTTCCGCCTAAGGTTACAGATTGCATTATAGATACATTATTTTCTATGACTGATGTTTCTCCGATCACTACTCCAGTTGCATGATCTATCATAACCCCGTATCCGATACTTGCTGCAGGATGAATGTCCACATTAAAAATAGTGGAAATATGATTATAAAAATACATAGCTAATTCTTGACGATTATGCGTCCATAGCCAATGAGAAATACGATACGCTTGCAATGCATGGAATCCTTTTAAATATAAAAAAGGAGTAAAATATTTAGTGACAGATGGATCGTTTAAACGTATTGCATAAATGTCTTGTGCAGCAGAAGTAATGATATTATCATCGGCTCCGCATATATCTTCTAATATCTTAGTTATAGTAATTGTAGATATATCTGTGTTAGTTAATTTTTTAGATAATATATAAATTAATGCATCTTTAAAGTTTGTGTGCCTTAATAGGGTCGTATATATGAAATTAGTCAACATAGGTTCAGAGTCAATTAGCAATCTTGCTTCAATTTGAATATTACTCCAAACTATTTCTAATATATTTAAAGTCATACATTTACCTGATCATCGTAGTATGAATGATAATTCAAATCTAATTATTAATTATTTAACTATTAATTTTCTTCTTTTTGTGTACGTTCCAATAAAGAATGAGCTGCATCATGAACATTTTTATTTTGATATAGTATCTGATATGTTTGTTCGGTAATGGGCATATCCACTTTGTATTTCATGGATAACATATGTACTTCTTTTATGTTATGAAATCCTTCTATTATTTTTCCAACATTTTTTTGAGCATGATGTATCTCGAAACCCTGTCCCAATAATACTCCAAAGCGACGATTACGTGATTGATTATCAGTGCAAGTTAATATCAAATCTCCTAATCCAGCTAGGCCTATAAAAGTGTCTGGTATCGCTCCAATTGCTATACCGAGACGAGACATTTCTACTAAACCTCGCGTAATTAATGCTGTCCGCGCATTGGATCCAAACCCTATGCCATCAGAAATACCTGCTCCAATAGCAATAATGTTTTTTACTACTCCAGCTATTTGAATACCAATAGTATCTGTGTTGCTGTATATTCTGAAATTTTTACTACAATGTAGTGTATTTTGTAGATCATAATTTAATATAGTATCATTAGAAGCTAGTGTTATCGCCGTGGGTAATCCCATAGCGAGTTCCCTAGCGAAAGTTGGACCAGATATAATTGCAATAGAAATATTTTTTCCTAAAATATCATATGCTACATCTTGTAATAAACGTCCAGTTTTTGGTTCTAAACCTTTAGATGCTATGATGATACGAGTGTTGCTCTTTAAATTTGGTTTTAATCGCATCAAAACATGACCAAATACACGACTTGGAACCGCAATCAATAAATTTCGGCAAGTAGATAAAGCTACAGACAACGATTTCTCTAAATACAATGATGGCGGAAAAGAAATCCCGGGTAAATAGGCGTGATTACATCGATTAATTTGGAGTTTTTGAATATGATCTGCATTATGCCCCCATAATAATACGGTATGACCGTTTCTAGATAATGCAATGGCCATGGCCGTTCCATAGGAACCTGCCCCAATGATGGTTATATTAGGATATCTAATAGACACAATAATTTAAACTGACTGTTTTAGTATATTAAATTTTAAGTGTATCATCACATTTCTTTTGTAAGGACTGCACAAATAAAATATCGAAATTAATTGGATCTAAGTTAAGTTGAGGGAAAGTGCCTCTAGACACTTGGTTGCTGATGCATTCACTAGCATAGGGGAATAAAATACCCGGGCAATGTACGTTAAAACAACGTATCATTTGTATTTTATTTAGTCCTGAAATATTAAAAATTCCAGCTTGTTTTACTTGACATAAAAAAGCTGTATCTTCCCCAATTTTTGCAGTAACAGTAACACGTAATACTACTTCGTACATGTTAGTGTGAATATTCTTAGCATCACTATTTAAATCTACCTTAATTTTTGGATCCCAATTTATTTGAAACACTCCAGGAGTGTTCGGCGCTTCAAATGAAATATCTTTAGTATAGATTCTTTGTATATGAAATAAGACATTATTACTGTTGTTTTTCAACACAAAAAACCCCCCAATACATCTCGATTTAATAAGTAATCATAATTTATTAACTCTTTGTATTTATTAAGATTAGATCTAATTTTCCCTGGTCATTTAAAAGTACCAAATCATCTGATCCTCCAATATGTAGATCATCTATAAAAATCTGCGGAAATGTAGTGCGGCCACCAGAGCGCTGCCTCATTTCTATATTTAGATTATCTGATAAGTTACTGCAATCTACAGAAATTTCTCTAAAATCTAAAGATTTTTTTGTTAACAATGCTTTGGCTCGTTCACAGTAAGGACAATCTTTTTTTGTGTAAATTTCAATATAAGCCATTTTTTATTCTCATTATTTTAACGCTTTATTTTTTTAATAAAAGAGGAAAATTATCAGCTTTCCAGCCGACTATCCCACCATGTAGTACATATATTTCTTCAAATTTCAATTTATACAGATGTTGTTTAATTGAGTGTGCTAGCGCATTATTATCGTGTACAATAATCAATGGATGCTGTTTAAACCTTTTAAATTTACAAATATTATTATTTTTAATTTCTTCTATTGAAACATTAATGCTGTTTGTTATATGTCCCGAATGATAATCATCTTGACTACGAATATCTATTACTATCGCATTTTTTTTATTCATTAGATAAATTGCTTTATCACGTAATATTTCAGAAGACCCGAATAACCAACTATTAATTGTAGTGTATAACACTGCGATTAACAAAAGCGTCCATATAATACTGAGTATTATATGGCGTTGTAAAAATGTTATTATTTCTTGAATATACATAGATTGTAGACTTGGTTGAAAAATAAATCTTACATAATATACTAAAACTTATTTATATCATGGAGTGTCACATATATTTTTTTAATAAAGATGGAAAAATTATGAATCATTACGATATTACCGCGATAATAAATATGTTTTACATTTGATAACATGATACCAAATTAATATATAAACATCATGAATGAGTATAAACACACATATACTGATTTTATGTCACAAGCGCATCATAAAATCAGTATATTCTATGTTAAAGTAGAAAACTAGTACATTTTTTTTTGAATAATTCAATAAATAAAGTTATTTGTGATATATTCTCATCCTGAGTAGTTTATACACCAGACAATAGCAAATAATTTTTTTGCATTGTATTTTCTGTAATGATTCTGGAAATAATATAATCGAAAATTGTGGAGTTACTATATGTATATATTATACAGTAAATAACTTAAGGTTATATACTTTTCCATTAAATATTAAAACACTATTTTTATGATGTTGTGTTATATAAAATAATTTAAATTTATTGTATTAATTGTATTTAGGTATGCATGTAATTATGTGAGAATGTATGATTGTAGTCACTGGCGGAGCAGGGTTTATAGGTTGCAATATTATTAAGTCTTTAAATAAAATTGCATACAAAAATATTTTGGTGGTAGATAATTTAAAGAATGGAAAAAAATATAACAATCTGAAGAATTTGTATATTTCGGACTATATAGATAAAAATTGTTTTATCAATAATATACTGAATAATCCTGTTAATTCTTATATTAAGGATATAGCCGTAGTGTTTCATGAAGGAGCCTGTTCTTCTACTACTGAATGGGACGGTAAGTATATGATGGAGAATAATTATCAATATTCTAAAGATCTATTATTTTATTGTGTTAAAAACAAAATTCCTTTTATATACGCTTCTTCTGCGTCAGTATATGGTAAAGATACCAGAGTGCTTCTGCAGTCCCATACATATGAACAACCCATGAATATATACAGTTATTCCAAATTTCTATTTGATCAATATGTGCGCTCTATATTGCCAAAAGTTGCATCTCAGGTTTGCGGATTAAGATATTTTAATGTTTATGGTCCCTGTGAAGCACATAAAGGCAGTATGGCTAGTATAATATTTCAATTATATCGACAAATTATCAGCAAAAAACACCCAACACTATTTATTGGAAGTAAACAGTTAAAACGAGATTTTATACATATTGAAGATATAGTTGATATAAATCTTTGGGCATGGAATAATAACATATCTGGAATTTTCGATTGTGGAACAGGAAAATCTGAATCATTTGAGTGCATTGCTAATATCGTATTAAGTTTTTTTGATCAAAATATGACCATTAAATATATTTCTATGCCAAAACAAATTCGTGATCATTATCAAATATTTACTCAGGCAAATATCTCTCAGTTAAGAGAGGCGGGTTATTGTAAAAAATTCCTTGACCTTCATCAAGGTATATGTCGTTATTTAAATTGGTTATCATGCAATAATGTTGAGCATTGTAATAATTAAGTGAATGAAATTTTCGTTGTGAAAATATTAGTTATTAGTCCTTCATGGATTGGCGATACCATGATCTCACATAGTATGTATCGATTGTTGATTAAGAAATACCGTTCCAACATTAAGATTGATGTCCTTACTCCGATGTGGTGCAAGGATTTATTTAATCATATGCCTGAAATTAATCAAATATTATTTATTCCTTACGAGCATGGGGTTTTAGAGCTATCGAAATGTTATCATCTCGGAAAATTTTTAAAAAATGAGAAATATCAACAAGCGATAATATTACCTAATTCATTTAAATCTGCTTTAATACCGTTTTTTGCAGGTATTCCGGTTCGGACTGGATGGTGTGGAGAAATGAGATATGGTATACTGAATGATTTGAGAATACTTAACAAAAAATTATTCCCATTAATGGTACAACGTTATGCCGCTTTGGCATGTGATTATAATGTTACGAAAAATTTTTATAATTTACCTTGTCCACTACCGTTACCTCAATTAAATGTAAATGAAAAAGAAATTGAAGATATATTGTACAAATTTAATTTGTATTGTCACAGAAAATCATTGATTGGTTTATGCCCGGGAGCGGAATTTGGATTAGCGAAAAGTTGGCCTCATTATCATTACATAACATTAGCTATTCGATTGATTCATTATGGATATCATGTAGTAATATTAGGATCACCTAAAGATCAATTAATTAATAGATTTATTAAACATAGTATTCTTAAGAATATGAAACAACACTGTAACAATCTTATAGGAATTACATCATTAGGAGAAGCTATTGCAATAATAGCGGCCTGTACAGGAATTGTTAGTAATGATTCTGGTTTAATGCATGTAGCTTGCGCATTAAAACGCCCTGTAATAGGGCTGTATGGACCTAGTAATCCTCAGTTTACTCCGCCTTTATTTTCTCAATCTATTGTGATTCGTCATATGCAAGGATATTATACTATGCGCAATGGTGATAGCCTATATGGCTATCATAGCAGTTTAATGGATATTACTCCAGATCAAGTTTTGAGGGCATTAAAAACATTATTACATTGATTAATCAAGCAAGATAATTGTCATGAAAGTGTTAATTATAAAAATTTCTTCTATGGGAGATATTATACATACTTTACCTGCAGTTACTGATGCATCAAATATTGTACCAAATATATTATTTGATTGGATTGTAGAAGAAACTTTTTCTGAAATTCTTGGATGGCATCCAGGAATACATCAAATTATTCCTATAAACCTTAGATCTTGGATAAAAAATTGGTATAAACTGTCTTCATGGAAGAAATATAGTGAATGTTGTATACAATTAAAAAAAAAATATGATGTGATTATCGATGCTCAAGGTTTATTGAAGACATCATTGTTAGTAACATGTATGACATGTGGCAAAAAACATGGTATGGACTATATAAGTGTACGAGAATCTATTAGTTCTTTGTTTTATCATGAACGACATTATTCCAATAAAAATCAACACGCTGTAGAACGCATTCGACAGCTTTTTTCTCTCAGCTTAAAATATCCTGTGCCATCTTATATAGGCAAGTATAATATTGAACATTTATTTCCTCCGCAAAAACATCATGCTCCTTATTTAATATTTTTCCATTCTACTACTAAATTTGAAAAACTTTGGCCGGAATTGCATTGGAGTATTATTGCTCAATTTGCTATTGATGCAGGATATCGCATTAAATTACCTTTTTGGACAAAAAGTGAAGAATTACGTACCCATCGGTTAGCGAGATTACATTGCAACCAAATAATAATTTTACCACAATTAACGCTACAAGAGATTGCTATCCAAATATCTGGAGCAACAGCGGTAATATCTGTTGATACTGGACTGAGTCATTTGACAGCAGCGCTCGGTTGCCCTAACGTAACATTATATGGCCCAACTAATCCTAAATTAATTGGAACATATGGACAAAACCAAATCGTCTTACGATCTTCAACTAAAAAAATGAAACACTTGACCCCTGTACACGTCTGGGAATCATTCCAAAAAATTTTAAATTTAAAATATATTTTATAACATTTTTTAATTTTTTTATATTAACCTTATGTTAATTGTAATGCTTTGATTATAAATGGATGTTTTTTGTTTAATAAAAATATCTCGCTCATTAGGAGCGATAGTGTTCATATGATTTAAAAGTAAATAATTGTATTTCCATAAAAGAATAATATCATAAAAAATTATATTGTTTATGATGAACATTAGTATTTTTAAATTAAGATTATTTAACATTCGATCATAATTACTTCAAAGCATTTAGGTCTAATTAATGAATTAATGACTTTTTTAAGAAAAAACACCAAAATTTCTTCATCATTCTAGCACTGTGATATTCTTGAAATCGTATTGATGTAAAATTTGAACATAATTCTAAAATATTAGATTTTTAGAACATCTTCATTGTGTATATTTATTATTTTTAATCATTTAATATTATTTAAGGAAAATTAAAATTTACAGATAATAACAGATATTAATTTTTTCGATTAAATAAAAAAATATTTTTATTATTTTTTTAAAAATATTATAATTAAAGCATATGATACTGTTAATTTTATTATTGACATTTTACTAAAAATTTTTATTTTATAAATAAAATAATAAGATATAATCAGGTTTATGCATATAAAAACAAATGCATTTACAATCTAATCCGATAAGTGATTAACATATATTTTATATATAATTCATATATAATATCTGGGAAATTTCTATAGTAGTTAGTAACTATGTGGCAATACTGAAAATATTATATATAGTAATCATACTCTTTATCCTGTGTCAGTGAAGATTTGCATCCAATACTATGAAGCAAACAGTTGCGAAATATATATTTCATCATACATAGTTACGTGGTTATAATATAAGTTATTTTTATCATTTAAAATTGCAATATAAATATACTAACGTAAAAAAATAAATTTCTCAAAATATTTAAAATTATAAAAATAAGATTATTTTTAACATAATTTTATTCTGAATGAGCAATTCGTTTCTATCATTACGTTGCGGCGGAAATAGATAAATATACGATAAAATTAAAAGAATAAAGTACATACGCCAGTTTAATTTTATTGTTTAATTTTTAATAATGTAATTTATATATATGTACCATATATATAAATTACAATAAAATTAATTTTTATATATTTTTATAAATTTGAATAAATAAATTTTGTTTAAATACAAAATAGTAACAAGTAATAAAAAATTATTTTTCAAGCAACTTGAAATAAATTTCATTATATATATCAATAAAATTTTCAAATTTGTGAATTTTGTAGTATTAATGATAACTACGTAATAGGTTTTTAAATTAAATTCAATATATGATTGATGTAAATACAAATTCTTAATGTAAAAATAATATGTTTATATTATATGTATTTATTTGAATGATTAATTTAAGTTTTCAGTTATATAAAAAATAATCAGATTTTATAGTTTATGTAATCTATTTATTATAAATATCGTTTTTATAAATATTGTATAAATGATCGATGATTGTCGTAATTAACAAGTCATATGAATGATTCAATAAATGTTAAATCAGTAATTAATGGGTTTTATATATACAATATAATATTTAGTTTTAAAGGATATTTATGAGAATTTATTATTTTTTGATTTAAAGTAAAAAATATTTTATAAACATAATTTATTAAAAAATAGAAGAAACATAGGGTATGTTACTCAGATAGGTTATTTTTTAAAATTTATATAGGTATTGACCATCAAAATATATTGTATCCAGCATAGCTATATGGGTAAATGCAGGTAAAATGATTAAATTAGTAATTATGAATATAATAATTGATTATTTTGAGATATTATATGTTTATACTATACATTACAATATATAATATAATAATGTATATTGCTCAGCCTATAATATGGATACGATTGTTATGGCGTAGTAGACGATCGCCAACGTATCGTAAATGTTGGTTGGAGCGCTACGGATTTTATAGAAAATCTATCCAATCTGATGGAATTATTTTACATGCTGTCTCCTTAGGAGAAACATTAGCGGCCACCCCCCTGATACGTGCTTTGCAGCAACGTTATCCGGAAATAACAATCACATTAACCGCGATGACTCCCACAGGGATAGAATTAGCGCGATCTAAATTCAGTCATAATACGCACTGCAGTTATTTACCTTATGACTTACCTGGCGCTATGAAACGATTTATTAATCAAGTTAAGCCGCGATTAGTTATTGCTATGGAAACTGAATTATGGCCAAATCTCATAAATATATTATATCAGCGCAAGATTCCTTTCATTATTGCTAATGCTCGATTGTCATTTCGCTCTTTTACTGGATATAAAAGATTTAGTTATTTTATTTCATTAATTATGAAACGTATTACTTTAATTGCTGCTCAAAATAAAGAAGACGCTTCTCGATTTCTTAAGTTAGGATTAAAAAAAAATCAATTATTTGTTACAGGTAATTTAAAATGCGATATTGAAATGACCCAGGATTTATTGAATAAAATTTCATTTTTAAAAAAAACTTGGATTAAAAAACGGCAGGTATGGATAGCTAGCAGTACTCATGAAGGGGAAGAGATATTATTACTACAAGCACATAAACGTCTCTTGACAAGGTTTCCTAATTTGCTGATGATTCTGGCTCCACGTCATCCAGAACGTTTTATTAATGTCAAAAATATTACTGAACAAGCTGGATTTTCTTATATCATGAGAAGTGACAAGGTTGCTCCATCTAAAGAAACGCAAGTAATTATTAATGATACTATAGGAGAGTTAATGTTACTATATGGTGTTTCAGATATAGCATTTATTGGGGGCAGTTTAGTAAAACATGGAGGACATAATCCGTTGGAACCAGCAGCACATTCTATTCCATTGATTATGGGGCCGTATACTTTTAATTTTAATGATATTTGCGTTAAATTATGTGAGTCAAATGGATTAATCACAGTCACTGACACGGAATCCTTGGTGAAGGCTATTGCTATGTTGTTAGTAAATCAACAGTGTCGTGTAAACTATGGTCATAGAGCCATCAAGGTACTACAACATAATCAAGGAGCATTACAGCAATTATTGTGTTTATTGGATAATTATTTATTAGTTCAAAAATAACTTGTCATACGATGTTTTGCAAATGGTTATGAATTAATATGACAGTTGTTATTAAATATTAAAATATTTACAAATGACTGTTTATTAAATTAACTATAGCATAAAATTAAGCTAAAAATTGCAATATCTAAAAAGAAATTATCATAATATGTTGAATGAGGCGTAGTGTTATCAAAAAATAATTTTAATGAAAATATAATTTTTGTTTTTTCATATAATCAGAACGATGTTTATCGTAATTTTTACGAATTCATACATAAATAAATATTTAATATTAAAGTTATTTATATTTTTAGGGAAAGGTGTATAATCACAAAAATATTTAATTAATACAGAAAATAACGGACGTGCTCAAAATTTTTATTATGATGTTGTAGGTATAAATATCACTGAAAATGGTTACTATATTTATTTGAAATATTACTGTATCAAAAATCATCGTATTCCATTGTTGGCATAAATATTTCATTAAATATTAACGAAATTTTTATATATATCGAAATATAAATATAAAGCAATTTAATTTATAAAAAGTTTTGATAATTTACTTATGTTCGTGTCAGACTTTCTGATTCAATTATTGAATCAGTTTAGACATTCCAGATTTTCGTTGGGAACTGTATTTTCATATAAATTAAATGTAGTTCAACATATTTGAAATATATATATATATTGTAGTCTTTTTATTTTCAAAAAAACATAAATTATTAAATGTATCATGACAATTCAGGCTATGTATCCAGGAACTTTTGATCCATTAACTTATGGGCATCTAGATATCATTACTAGAGCGCATAAAATTTTTGATGAAATATTTTTAGCGGTAGCTGAAAATTCTCAAAAACATCCTTTGTTTAGTCTTGAAGAACGTGTAATATTTGCAAAGCAAGCAACTGCAATGTTAAATCATGTAACAGTGTTTGGGTTTAATGACCTAATCATAAACGTGATGAAAAAAAAACAAGTGAATATTTTAATTCGTGGAATCAGAACTAGATCAGACTTTGAATATGAAATACAACTTGCAAAAATTAATAATTACTTATCGAATGAGGTAGAGACTGTATTTATAATATCTACAGATATATGGGCATGGCTTTCTTCTAAATTAGTGAAAGAAATTGCTCAATATGGGGGGAGAATAGATCGGTTTATACCTAATTTTATCGCTGAGAAGGTTATTGAAAAACTACGTAATACCGAGAAAAATACAAAAACATTTTGTTTCTCTAAAAAAGACAAAAACACATAGAACTTGAATGCTGTATGTGTAGACGTGATGTTTTTCTGTTGACACTTGTATAAAAATATATGAATATAAACAGCTAATATAGACTTAACGTCATAATGTTTTAAGAATTTAACCTAAATACATTACACAGTCTCAATATGCATTGAGACTGTGTCGTTTTGTAATATATCGTTGGATATTCAACCTCGTCTTTATTTAACTATTCTTACCTTCTATGTATATTACATGTTTTCGAGCAAAAGGATCATATTTTTTTAATGTCATTTTTTCAGAGTTAGTACGTTTGTTTTTTGTAGTGCTATAAAAATGCCCATTCTTAGAAGAAGAAAATAAACGGATTGTTTCTCGTTTTTCTTTAGCCATTGCATTATTCCTAATGAATATTATTTACTTTTTAGTATATATTTTGGTGAAAAAATATTCAATTCCAAACTTATCAATTAATCTTATTCCCTTAGTAGATAATCGTAATGCAATGAAACGTTTCTTACTTGCCACCCAGAAACGATGAGAATGAATATTAGGTGAAAACCAACGCTTCGTTGCGTTCATTGCGTGAGAGCGTTTATTCCCGTTCATAGGACGTTTTCCGGTAACTTGACACACTCGTGCCATATGTTCTCCTCTAAATTTTTGTTTGAACGATTATTTACAACCAAAATAATAAAAACAATTTTTTTTATTTATTCCTATTTTTAGTCTACGAGATTTGACATTATTTAAAGTACTTAATTTAAGTATGTCAAACACATCACAATTGTTAATTTTTTCACTATAAAGCATAAGAAAATTAAATAACGTCAAATACTCACATAGTACCAAATATGTTTAAATACAGTAAATTTAAGTTATTAAATTTTTGTTTTTATTATTGTTTGTATACGTTCCCATACATATGTCTCTATATATAATAGAGTTAAGATGTATTGTATGAAATTTTTATGCTGTGTGCAATGTAATTGCAGATTTTCTGAAACACATGATATTGAGATGATTTAATTTTATTTATACTAACAAAAATTGATAATTTTTGTTAGTATAAATAAAATTAAATCATCTCAATATCATGTGAAATATAATATGACGGGCTTAATTAATAAACATATCATATTAGGAGTAAGCGGTGGTATCGCGGCATATAAAACTATAGATCTTGTACGATGTTTAAAAGAACAAGGTTCAGAAGTAAGAGTGATCATGACAAAATCTGCAAAAAAATTTGTTACTCCCTTAAGTTTACAAACAATATCGTGTCATCCAGTTTTGGACAATTTTCTTACCCCTCAAATAGAAACCACAATGCCTCACATAAAATTAGCTAAATGGGCCGATTTGGTTTTACTTGCTCCGGCTACAGCCAATTTATTAGCTAGATTATCTGTGGGATTAGCTAATGATTTATTATGTAGTTTATGTTTAGCTACAGCGGCTCCCATCGCTGTTGCTCCATCCATGAATCAACAAATGTATAAAGCTATTGCAACTCAAACAAATTTAGATATTCTACGAAAAAGAGGAGTTTTAATATGGGGTCCAGATTATGGATATCAAGCTTGTAATGATATTGGTTATGGACGCATGACAGATCCCAAAGTACTTGCTGAATACGTAGAACATTACTTTTCTCATGATAGCTCTTTAAATCATCTTAATATCATGATTACTGCTGGTCCGACTCACGAAGCCTTAGATCCCGTTCGTTTTTTTACTAATTATAGTTCAGGAAAAATGGGATTTGCTATCGCTCAAGCCGCTGCAGATAAAGGAGCAAAAGTGACATTAATTGCAGGTCCAGTAAATTTACGTACTCCTATTCGAGTGCAACGTATTAATGTTGTTTCTGCGTTAGACATGCAAGAAGCAGTTATGCGGGATATTAATAATCAACAAATTTTTATCGGTTGTGCAGCGGTATCAGATTATCGTATTTGTCATGTTTCTCTTGAAAAGATTAAAAAGAACAAAAATACTTTAAAAATAATTATGGTTAAAAACCCCGATATTGTGGCAGAAGTAGGGTCGTTAATTAAAAACCGTCCTTATGTCGTTGGATTCGCCGCTGAAACTAGTAATATAAAAAAATATGCTCAAGATAAACGTATTAGTAAACATTTGGATTTAATTTGTGCTAATAATATTTCTCATATGAACCAAGGATTCAATAGCGATAATAATGCTTTATATCTATTTTGGAATAAGGGAAGTGTTATATTGCCTTTAAGAAAAAAAAAATTGTTGGCACAACAACTTATTAATGAAATTATTCATCGCTATAATGAAAGTAATTAATGTTAAAATTATTGATAATCGAATTTATAAGCATTTTTATTTGCCAAAATATGCTACATTAGGATCTGCTGGATTAGATTTACCAGCTTGTTTAGATAAACCTTTGACCATTTATCCCGGGAAAACTCATTTAATTTCTACTGGTATTGCGATACACATTTCCGATACAAAAATAGCAGGTGTTATTTTGCCTCGATCAGGCTTGGGGCATAAATATGGTATTGTTTTGGGAAATTTGGTGGGACTCATTGATTCAGATTATCAAGGAGAATTGATAGTGTCTTTATGGAATCGCGGGTCAAAAAAGTATATTGTATATCCTGGAAAACGAATAGCACAATTAGTTTTTATGCCAATAATTCAAGTTGAGTTTTCTATAGTTAAATCATTTATACCTACCGAACGTGGGTCGCATGGTTTTGGGCATTCGATGTAAAATATTATCAATTACATATAATAACGTTCTATACGTATGTTTAAATTATCAATACATATAATTTTATTATATATCTCATTAAGATCATAAGACTAAATTGCATATATTAATATTTGTATATATATCAATAATATTAAATCGTTACATTGTGGTAACTACTGGTTTAGAACTCTTATTGATATAAATTTCAAGTGGTTATTTATTTTTAAAATAATTTGTTGATATTTCATTATTAATAGATGAGCTATGTAAGATATATATGAGGAAAATAAATCTATTATAAATTTACAAATTATTTTATATCAAAAAAATTATTTTAAAAATAAATACAATAAAAATTATTTAACATGTATATGTGTCGTATATAAACTTTAATTTGATACACTTTAAACGTATATATGTTTAATATATTTTATTATGCTATTTCACTAAATAATAACACATTAAATTATTTAATAGATAAAATTGAACGTGTTATTGTAGTGGTATATATTTGTTATATATAAATAATAATTTTGGCAAATTATTATCAATTGCAGTATTGCACATACTACTATTTATTTAATGAATACAATTGTATGGACATGAAAAACATTCAGAATTTTTTAAAAATTATATTGATGTATATAAATATATGGAGCAACAATTTTAATTAAAGAATACATGGCAAAATAGAATTATTATAATTTTAAAATTTATTTTTATATATATTAATAAAATTTAGGTGATTATTATGATTCATAGCATGACCGCTTTTTCAAGGCATGAAGTAAAATATACATGGGGCAATGTTACCTGGGAAATTTGTTCTTTAAATCAACGTTATTTAGATATTCATATCGATTTACCTAAATATCTTTATGGTTTGTCGTGGGTAATTCGTAAAAATATTAAAGATTCTATTATTAGAGGAAGAATAGAATGCACTTTACATATCAAAATAAATAATAATTGCGACAATAATACAGAATCACTTATTCTTAATAAACAATTGGTGCATGATCTTGTGTTATCCGCAAAATGGATAAAAACATTAACGAATGAAGGTGAAATTAATCCGATAGATATTTTATCTTGGCCAGGAGTAATAACGTATAAACAAAATAATTTAAACAATATGAACAACGTTCATTCTGAATTATTAATATGTTTTAAAGAAACATTACATCATTTGATACAAAATAGAGAAAGAGAAGGTATTTTTTTAAAAAATAAAATTATAGAACGATTACATCTAATGTACGCTGAAGTAAACAAAATTCGTCAACATATCCCTAATGTATTAGAGTACAAACGCAAAACACTCTTGGAGCAAATGAAAGATGTTTGCATTTCTTCTGACCCAATACGACTGGAACAAGAGTTATTAATAGTGGCTCAAAAAATTGATATTTCAGAAGAAATAGATCGTCTAATTATTCATATCAAAGAGATGCACCGTATTCTCGATGGAAACGGGGCTGTTGGTAGACAGCTAGATTTTATAATACAAGAGTTACATAGAGAAGCTAATACATTAACTTCCAAATCTATAAATTCTTATATTACTCAATTAGCAATTTCCTTAAAAATACTTATTGAACAAATACGAGAGCAAGCGCAGAACATTGAGTAATATAATCAGAGTACTTACCTATAAAATTTTTTCATATTTAAAAATCTGTATTTGTTATATAACCTGCTAATTTTTATAATTCTTAATTATATTATGATCTTTTCAAATAATGTTTCAGCTTAATTAACCAATCTAATTGAACAGAATATTGAATAATGATATTTAATGTACTTAAACTTCAATTTTATGAGATATATATATATGAAGTAGATTCATTTATTAAAAAATTAAATTTTAATATTATTATTTTTAATAAAAAGTTTTTAATATAATTTTTATACTCCAATCTGTTTTATTTGAGTGCTACATAAATTTATATAGTTAATATTTTACTATAAATTAACTGATATATATCCTTTAATATCACTATTTTTTATAAATACATGTGAATTTAAACGAAAATATATGATTCAATAAAAAATATTATTTTTTATAAAAATATAATTTTTTATTTTTATTTTCATAAAAATATTAAATATTATTTTATATTTTGTAATAAAATTGTTTATATTTTTGATTTAGATCTATTTACTTGCAGATATATAGAATTCTAAGATTAAAAATAAATCATAAAATATAAAAAAATCATTTTTTAATAAATCTATAAGAAGTTTTATTTTTCCGATAGTCATATTTCAAATTTAAAAAAACTCCGATAAAATATAAATAGTAAAACAACACAAATTAAATATTAGAATATATATATATTCTGAATGAATAATGTCTGCTATCTTTTAATAAAATCAAAATATTAATTTAGTAAAATTACAATAAATTAGGAGGTATACGCTGCAATGGTTAATTAAAAATATAATTGATTATCAGATGTAAACAATTGTCTGAAAAATTATTATTCTCAATAAACAATACTTCAAAATAATAATTATTATTTTTTAGACTATTAATATAGTCCTATTATCATTATTGATTCAATATAGAGACAAATAATTATGAATAGATTAACAGATATTTCAAACATGGTAGAATCCTTATCTCGTATTTATCACCGTTTACGCAAAGAAATAAATGGCCAATTAATTAATGAAGGTCTTTCAATGTCTAAAATGAAAATCTTGCATCTTATTACTACCGGAAAAACCAGCGCAACAGACATTAAAAATTATATGGGATTTTCATCAAGAACCGTTGTAACAGTTCTTGATGCATTAGAAAAAGATGAAATGTTACGTCGACAACAAAGTCTTACAGATCGTAGAGTGAAATACGTTTATATTACAGAAAAAGGACGCGATAAATTACGTGTTGCCGAAGATACACATAATATCATTTTAGATCGCATATTTTCCCTTTTATCTGATGTACAGCTGAAAAGCTTTAGAGAAGTATGCAATTTACTTGAAATACAACAAAAAAATAATATGGCAAAATGACAATACAATATACACGCATACTGCACTATAGATTTCATTAACGTAAATAAGGTCCTCGGTGAAACTAATAATTTTTTATTAATTTGATAGTAACAATGTATACTCTAGTGTAATCAAATTACAAAATGTTTTATTGAGGATCTTCTATTACATCAACCTCAATACATCTATGCAAAATAATGATATTTAATGTTTAACATGAATTAGAACCAAATATATAGTTATTCAAAACATATATACTATGTATGGACGTGATTTATTTTTATAAATATTAATTATTTATGCGATCAAATGTGTATATAATCATTTTATGATGAAAAATCCAGGAATATTGTGTATTATATCCGCCCCTAGTGGGACAGGAAAATCTACATTAATTCAAACTGTAATACAATATGATCATTTTGTTTATCAAACTAAATTATCTATTTCTTACACCACACGCATTAAAAGGCCTGGGGAAATACATGGAAAGGATTATTATTTTATTTCAAAAAAAGCATTTAAATATATGATTGATAAAAATATGTTTTTTGAATATGCTATGATTTTTAATCATTATTACGGTACTGCAAAAAATAATATTGAAATGATGTTAGATGCTGGTGTGCATATTGTGTTAAATATTGACTGGAAAGGAGCGCAACAAATTCGTAGTAAAATATCAAAAAATATCTATACTATTTTTATTTTGCCTCCATCAAAGAAAGAATTAGCACATCGATTATATCTGAGAGGAGAAGATACAGAAGAAGTGATCGCCGCACGCATGAAGCAAGCAGTGGATGAAATTAGCCATTTTAAAGAATATGATTATGTTATCATAAATGATGATTTAAACGTCGCTTTGACACATTTACAGTCGATTATATTATCTGAGCAATTGCGAATAGCGCATCAAAAAATACGCTACGCAACATTAATCAATCATTTGTTATTGCCAGATATATAAATAATCAATCAGTATAAATATATATGTGTGCTTACGATCAATATGAATTTAAACTTAATAAATAAAATCCACATACACGGTGAATGAAAATGGCACGTATAACTGTACAGGATGCTGTAGGAAAAATTGGTAATATATTCGATTTAATATTACTTGCCGCACGACGTGCACGGCAAATGCAAATTGGTGGAAAAGAAACGTTGATTACAAGAAATAACAATGATAAATATACCGTACTTGCTCTCAGAGAAATAGAAGAAGACTTAATTACTAAAAAATAAATACTAACAATTATATATACAATCAAAAACTAATATTACTTAAGCCATGCAATTGATATTTAGGAGAAAAAGTCTCTTTAACGTAATAGATACTAAAAGTTTATTAAAATTGAAGATTGTTGTATTGTTCTGATGTAAATTTGTAATATTGATATAATGCGTGTAATTTCTTATTTATAGAGCAACAGCCTACTATAAATAATATATTGCGTAAGTCCTAAAACTATTCTTAATGTTGCTCACGATACTTACAATGTAAATTCATATTTACATGATATACACCAATAACAGATAACAATTTGTATAAAATTATTAATTTTTTAAATTTATATAAAAATGTATATGTACGATTATATTTCATGATGTATATCATGTATACAATACATAAAAAATAACATGACTAACTTTCTGACATTTTTTCTATGTTGAATTTGAATTAAAAGTAATTAAAAAAATGATTAATAGTAGTTATGCATACAAGTATTTTTTTTGTTTTTATTACATTAGATTATTTATTAAAATAATAGTAGTATAAAATATAAGTGTTTTTTAAAAAATTTTAAATTTTAATCAAGGATCAACATATCTGATTCAATGTATTACGTACTAATGAATATTAGTAAGCATATCGATGCAGATATGTTAATTAAATAAAGTTTTTAAAAATTTTTGATCGCAAGAGCCTTATAGATAGTATTTTAACACATTGATATGTAATAGCTGAGAGCACAAATATGACAAATATTGAAAAAATTTTTTCTATTATAAACGAAAATCAAATAAAATTTGTTGATTTACGTTTTACTGATACAAAAGGAAAAGAACAACACATTACTATCCCTAAAACCCAGGTTAATGATTGTTTATTTAATCATGGAAAAATTTTTGATGGGTCCTCCATTAAAGGGTGGAAAGATGTTAACCAATCAGATATGATATTGATGCCTGATCCTGATAGCTTTGTGATAGATCCATTTTATGAAGACGCTACAATAATTATTCGTTGCGATATAATTGACCCTAGTACTATGAAAAATTATGATAGGGATCCACGGTCTATAGCTAAACGAGCAGAAATATTTTTATATAATTCTGGTATCGCCGATATCGTGATGTTTGGCCCGGAACCAGAATTTTTTTTATTTGACAGTATTCATTTTGCAACAACAATATCGGGATCTTATGTAATCGTTGACGATCGAGAATCATCATGGAACAGCGGTAAAGTTTATAAAGACGGAAATAAAGGTCATCGTCCTAGAATAAAGAGTGGATATGCTCCCGTGCCCCCAATAGATTCTTCTCAGAACTTGCGATCTACCATGTCTTTAACAATGGAAAAAATGGGATTAATCGTAGAGGCTCATCATCATGAAGTTGCAACATCAGGTCAAAATGAAATAGCAACTCGATTTAATACTCTTACTAAAAAAGCTGATGAAATACAAATATATAAATATGTAGTGCACAATGTTGCTCATAATTCTGGGAAAACTGCAACTTTCATGCCTAAACCTATTATCAATGATAATGGGTCAGGCATGCATTGCCATATATCCTTACATAAAAAAGATATTAATTTATTTTCAGGTCTTCAATATGGGAACCTTTCTGATATCGCTTTATTTTATATTGGAGGTATTTTGCATCACGCTAAAGCATTAAATGCTATAACCAATCCGACTACTAATTCGTATAAACGTTTAGTTCCAAATTATGAAGCTCCAGTAATGTTGACTTATTCTGTTTGTAATCGTTCTAGCGCGATTCGCATTCCGTCATCCCTAAAAAAAACACAAAACGACACATCATGTCGAATTGAAGTTCGATTTCCTGATCCTTCTGCTAATCCTTATCTAGCATTTTCTGCATTGCTTATGGCGGGACTAGATGGCATTATTAATAAAATCCATCCTGGAGAACCTGTTGATAAAAACTTATATACTATCTCTGAAAAAGAAGCATCATCCATATCACACATGGCTCAATCTCTTGACGAAGCATTAAAATCTTTATACGATGATCATAAATTTTTAACTAGAGGCAACGTCTTTACCGAAGAGTATATTAATACATATATTTTATTGTGTCAAGAAGACAGTAGACTCGTGTCCATTACGCCACATCCTATAGAATTCGATCTATATTATAGTGTTTAAAAATAATTTTTTGTAATATATGTAAAATACGTATATAACGATATTATTGTTGATAATAATGGTTTAAAAAATTAAATCAGGAATAAAAACAATTTGTTTTATATATTTATATAAATTTAGAAACTTATTTTCATATTTACCATGTTATGATATACAACTATCATGTTACTTATTTTTTAATAAGCGTACCTGCAGTTTACTGTTTACCTAATGAAAAAATGGGTATGGAGGTAGCTTTTGTTGGTTATTCTAATAGTGGAAAATCTAGCGCTATTAATGCGTTAACTTATCAAAAAAAATTAACTAAAGTAAGCAAAACACCAGGATGTACGCAACTCATTAATTTATTTGAGGTCAGCCCGGGTATTCGTCTGATTGATTTTCCTGGCTATGGTTATTATGTTAATCATCAGACAAAAAAAAGAAAAAACTACTGGCATGACATGATATGTGAATACTTAAAAAAGAGAGAAAATTTAAAAGGATTGATATTAATGATGGACATTAGGCATCCGATAAAAGATTTAGATCAAAAAACAATTGAACGTGCGCTTTCCGTAGGCGTTCCTGTTTTTACTTTATTGAGCAAAGCAGATAAAATTTCTAGAAATGTTTTGCAAGTTACATCTAAAAAGATAATACGCGATATGAAAATGATGTTTGAAACGCATATACAAGTCGAACCTTTTTCTGTTGTCAAAAAATACGGAATACTCTCATTGAGAAGAGTCCTTAATAATTGGTTAAAATAATATA
This sequence comes from Blochmannia endosymbiont of Camponotus sp., assembly GCF_023586365.1. Taxonomy (NCBI): domain Bacteria; kingdom Pseudomonadati; phylum Pseudomonadota; class Gammaproteobacteria; order Enterobacterales; family Enterobacteriaceae; genus Candidatus Blochmanniella; species Blochmannia endosymbiont of Camponotus sp. The sequence goes on along the minus strand of NZ_CP097759.1, from coordinate 665,372 downwards.
TTTTTATAAATCATCGCATCTTCTATATATCAAAGCATATGATTTGTATAAATATATTATTCTAAGCAATTGTTATTAATCATGTATTTATTATATTTAATATATTAACCTATGTTAGGTTGATATATTAATGTGCTTGTTCCCAATTCTTTCCAATACCAACATCTACTTTTAGAGGTACATCCATAATAAAACATTCTTCCATTAATTTTTTGATTTTTTTTACAACAGAGCCTACGATATCATCGCGTACTTCAAATACTAATTCGTCATGTACTTGCATAATGATACGCGCTGGAATTGCATCTTTTTGCAACCAATTATCAATAGATATCATTGCTTTCTTAATAATATCAGCAGCGCTTCCTTGCATAGGAGCATTAATCGCAGCTCTTTCAGCTCCTTTTTTTTGAAGAGTATTAGAAGAATAAACATCTGGTAAATATAACTTTCGTCCGTCTAGTGTAGACACATAACCATATTTATTAGCATGCTCTCGAATATGTTGCATATATTTCATAACACCAGGATAACGATTAAAATAACGATCTACATATTTTTGAGCTTCCTTACATGTTACTGATAATTGACGCGCTAATCCGAATGCGCTCATTCCATAAATTAATCCAAAATTAATAGTTTTAGCTCGTTGTCTTTGTTCATCAGTAACTGAGTGTAACGCGGTAACAAAGATTTCAGAAGCTGTTGCAGTATGAATATCTTTTTCAAAAAGAAAATCATTGATTAATTCGATATCTTGAGAAAGATGCGCCATAATTCTTAATTCTATTTGAGAATAATCGGCTGCTACAATTAAAAAATTTTTTGGGGCAATAAAAGCCTGACGTATTTTTCTTCCATCGTAATTTCTATTTGGGATATTTTGCAAATTAGGACTAGTAGAGGAAAGACGTCCTGTAGAAGTTCTAGTTTGATTATATGAGGTGTGCACCCTATTTGATTTTTTATTAATCATAGCAATTAATTTTTTGATATAAGTAGATTGTAATTTAGATAAAGCACGATATTGCAAAATAATTTTTGGCATTGAGTATTTTTTTGATAATTTCTTCAATACTTCTTCATTAGTTGAAGGAACTCCCTTAGGTGTTTTTTTTAAAATTGGCAATTTTTGCTGATTATATAATATTTCTTGTAATTGTTTAGTTGAAGCAAGATTAAAAGGAGTGCCTACTAATTGATACGCTTCTAGCTCTAATGCATGAAGCCGATAATCTAATTCTACTGAATGTGTATTAAGTAATTTTTTATCAATTAATACACCATAACTTTCAATGCGCGATAAGATAGATATTAGAGGCATTTCTACTTCTTCAAATATTTTTTTTAGTTTATTATTTGATTCTATCTTTGGCCATAAAGTACGATGCAGATTAAACAGGGATTTGATAAATTCGGCAGCATGTAGAGATTGTAATTGTATATTTTGTAGATCTAAAATGATGTTATTTTCATTATAATTATCATAATTTTTTTTAAAATTTGTAACAGCGTTAAATGTGTCTTTATCTAAAAAATTTTTAATATTATGATAATTAGCAGTACCATACAGTATATATAATTCTAATATAACATCAAATGCCATGCCAGCTAAGTTTATATTATAACGTTTTAAAATAGAATAACTAAATTTTAAATGTTGGCCTACTTTTTTTATTTTTTCATTTTCTAAAGTTGGTTGCAAAATTGATAATATCTCTTCAAGGTATAAAAAGTTCTGATGATTATTAATCGCATCAGTTTTTATAGGAATATACGCGCTTTCTTTAGTATCTATAGATAAACATATACTTATGATTTTAGCTGTAGAAACATTAAATATATCTGTATATATACTAAATATAAAAAATTTGGATTCGTCAATTTTTTCAACCCAATGACAAAGCATTTCAATGTTATGTATTATTTTGATAATCTTTTTTTCTTTGGAATACTCTGATGATAAATTATGTTTTTGGAACAAAAGTGTATTAGTTAATCGTCGATGTGATGGTACATGTTTCAAATGGTGATATTTATCCAGCCATGTTCCTGATTGTAAATCTATTAGCCAATTTTTAAATTCATACTGTGTAAATAACGATTGCAAGGCGTTAATATTTCTCTGTTGTATTAACAGTTGATAGTCAGATATATTTAAAGATACGTCGGTTTTAATGGTCGTTAGTTTATAAGAAAGAAATGCTACTTCTTTGTTGGCTTGTAATGTGTTTTGTATTGCTCTAGCGCCACGCAAACCTAAATCTAATAGACTAATTTTATCTAAATGATCGTATAATACTTTTAAATTACCTATTTTATTTAATAAAATCTGAGCAGTTTTTTTTCCTATTCCAGGAACTCCAGGAATGTTATCAGAACGATCGCCTATTAATGCTAAATAATCAGCTATTAGAGTTGGTGGTACTCCAAACTGTTTTTCTATTTCTTTAGGAGTAAAAATAATATTCGACATAGTATTAATAAGAGTTATTTGCGATGATGCTATTTGAGCCATATCCTTATCTCCTGTACTAATTAACACAGAATTTCCTGATCGCGCACAAGATATAGCTAATGTGCCTATCACATCATCTGCTTCTACGTCAGGCACCTTAAGAATTGGTAACCCCATGGCTTGTATTATTTCACATAATGGATCAATTTGAGTATATAAATTCTTAGGGGTTTTCATGCGATTAGCTTTATATTTTTCAAATAAATTGTTACGAAAGGTTTTCCCCATTGTATCAAAAACCACCACCATGTGAGTAGGTTGATATCGTATCAATAGACTCTTAATCATATTGATTACCCCATATATTACCCATACTGGTTTTCCGTCGCTAGTGATCAATGGTGGAAACGCATGATATGCACGGTGTATATAACAAGATCCATCCACTAAAATTATCGGATTATTTATAATTGTAATCATAATGACATTTATATACGACTTAATTTTACAGAAAAGACAAGAGAATATAGACTATTGTTTAGTAAAACTATTAACTATAAGGTTATTATAAACAACAAAATAATAAAATCAATGCAGTCATTTTGTAAAATAATTTCAATAAAAAATAGAATATTTGTATATGCCAGTATAATGATATAATGAATATGCAGAAATTACGTTTTATCTATCAGTAAATTTAACAACTCACAAAATTGTTTTATATAAGCGTTAACTGATGATATATCTAACTTCTCGTTTTTTATCATATATTTCCCATTGATAAATATTGATGGTACTCCTCTCAAACGAAAGTTTATTGCTGCTTGTTCCTGATCTAAAATTAAAGATTTCACTAATACGCTCTCCCAAGCGATATCAAATTCTTCTGCATTGACACCAGATTTAATGAATATTTCACGAATATCTTCCACAGTGTGAATAGATTGTTGTTTTTGTATCGCTGTAAATAATATAGGACTGATTTTATTTTCTATTCTTAATGCTATTGCTACAGCCCAAGCATGTGTTAATTGTTTTCCTAAATTACCTAAAAAATTCACATGATATTTATAAAAATTTACATTTTTAGGTAATGTTTGTTTTATGTTATTAGAAATATGATAAATTTCTTCGAATTGATAGCAATGTGGGCAGTAAAAAGAAAAAAATTCCAGTAATTGTGGTGCATTGTGAATAGGTTTGTTTAGTCGAATGTATTGTCTTCCTTCTGTAATTGAAGATGAAATGCTTTTACATGAAAATATCAAATAAATTACTATCCAAATAAGATGCAATTTTTTCATACCCCCTCCTAATAAACACATAAATATTTCATATAAAAATATAAATATTGTAATATTATGATAGAATACTATTCTAATTTAGTTAATATTAAAATTAATTTAATTATTGATGTTGGTTTTAATTATAATATATTTTATTGTGTAATATGTATGTGAATTTGTGTGATTATTACAAGTTAATAGAGCGTATGATTGTTGTATCAAGTAGATATAGATAATAATTAAATAAAAAATATTTTTATCTGTTTAAGTATAATTGTTAGTCATAAAATATTTTTATAATAGCATATAGTATTATTAAATATGTTTTTATTATATAAAACATATTTAAAATGTGGATATATTCATAATTACAGTATGTTATTACAGACCTGTTTGTAATGTTGTATTTAGAACGTTTGTGTAAATGATTGTATGTTGGCTATTAACGGCAATGTTATATAAATTTATGTTTTGATATAGATATATATATATATATATATGTGTGATGATTTATTTGTAATAAATTACAGTATATCTCTTTATTTTTATTAAAAAAATCCATCATACTGCTATATGTTTAATTTTATGCATCTTACTCAATTGTATCATCTTGAGTGTAAAGTATTATTCCTATATGTCTAGTTTATCCCAAATACTATCAATATAATGTCGTACCGTATCGTGCATTTTAATTGGAATACCCCATTCTCTTTCAGTTTCCCCGGGCCATTTATTTGTTGCATCCATACCTATTTTAGAACCTAAACCAGAAATGGGACTAGAGAAATCAAGATAATCAATTGGGGTATTTTTTACTATTATGGTATCTCGATCAGGGTCCATGCGTGTAGTTATCGCCCATACTACATCATTCCAATTCCGAGCATTAATATCGTCATCACATACGATAATAAATTTAGTATACATAAATTGTTTCAAAAAGGACCATATTCCAAAAATTATACGTTTAGCATGTCCAATATATTGTTTTTTTATAGTTACAATAGCCAATCTATATGAGCAACCTTCAGGAGGTAAATAAAAATCTGTAATCTCTGGGAATTGCTTTTGTATGATAGGAATGAACATTTCATTCATTGCCATTCCAAGGATCGCAGGCTCATCTAGTGGCCGGCCAGTATACGTAGAATGATAAATTGGATTGTTTCTTTGGGTAATATGAGTAATAGTGCATACTGGAAATTTAGTAGCAGTATTGTAGTATCCTGTATGGTCTCCAAAGGGACCTTCTATTGCTGTTTCATCTCGTTCTAAATATCCTTCCAATACGATTTCAGAATTAGCTGGAACATCTAAGTCGCATGAAATACATTTAATTACTTCAGTTCTACAACCTCTTAATAAACCAGAAAAAGCATATTCTGATAATGTGTCAGGAATGGGAACTACTGCTCCTATTAAAGTCGCCGGATCAGCACCTAATGCTACAGTAATGGGAAATCTTTTCTCTGAAGTATTTTTATACCATTCTTGAAAATCTAATGCGCCACCACGATGAGATAACCATCTCATAATGATTTTGTTTTTAGATAGTACTTGTTGACGATAAATTCCAAGATTTTGTCGTTTACTTTTTAGACCACGTGTTATTGTGATACCCCAAGTAATTACAGGAGATACATCTTGAGGCCAGCAACGCATTATTGGCATATGCGTGATATCTACATCTTGGTTGCACCAAACATTTTCTTGACACGGAGCTGTGCTGACACGCTTAATCGGCATATGTAGGATATGGCGAAAATGGGGTATTTTAGAAAAAAAATCATGTACTCCTGTCGGTAATTCAGGTTCTCTTAAAAATGCGAGTAATTTTCCAACATCACGTAAAGATAGAATACTTTCTTTCCCCATGCCTAAAGCTATCCTGTTAAGGGTACCAAATAAATTGCAAAGAACAGGTATTGTATATCCTTTAGGATTTTCAAAAAAAAGCGCTGGACCTCCAGATTTAATAGTGCGATCAGCAATTTCTGTTATTTCCAAATCAGGATTAATAGGAAATTTAATTCTTTTTAAGTCTCCCTTGTGTTCTAATATTTTTATAAAATCACGTAAATCTTTATATTTCATAGCCTGTTAATAATTATTTAAATGTTGTTGTGATTAAATAATATTGCAAAATATCGTATGATTGTCATTAAGTATAGTTTTAAAGTTATGATTGAATTAGTTAATATTGTTATATTTCAGAATTTATTTAAAATAAGATGTTTCGTTGAATTGTTCAAATAAAACTTATATTAAAAAATAAAATTCAATTGGACAAGAATTACATTGTTGTTATTGTATGATACGCTTCCAACCTATTGTCCAAATAAAGATGCCAATTACAAATAAAAAAATAGAAAAAATTTTTAAATATTTATCCTGTATGTATAAGAAAATACTGCTAGTAACTAACGTGGCACCAACACCGAATAAAAATAACGCTTGACCGTGATTAGTTCGCTGAGTTCTTAATTCTCTTATTAATACTTCTATTTTTTTTTGTAACATACAAGAACGTTTAAATTCATTAGATAACAAAGTAGGTAATTCGGGTATTTTATCTATCCAATGAGGTATCTTATCTTTTAAAGTACATATTGTTGTTGACAATTTTAATTGGTCCTGCATCCACCTTTCTAAAAAAGGTTGAGCAGATTTCCAAAGATTTAGATTTGGATATAATTGTCTAACTATTCCTTCGATATACAATAAAGTTTTTTGTAATAAAATTAATTGGGGTTGTATTTCCATATTAAAATATCGTGCAGTATTAAATAAGTACAACAATATTTTACTAAAAGGAATTTTTTCTAGCGGTTGTTCAAAAATTGGTTCAAATACTGTTCTCATAGCGCATTCAAAATCTTCAATGTTAGTATCAAAGGGTATCCAACCTGAATCAAGATGCAATTCAGCTATTTTGCGATAATCACGATTGAAAAATGCTATAAAATTTGCTGCTAAATAGTACTTATCTTTTTTATTTAAAGATCCGACAATGCCACAATCAACACAAATATATTTTGGATTTCCCGGGTCTTTGTAGCTAATAAAAATGTTACCAGGATGCATATCTCCGTGAAAAAAACTGTCTCGAAAAATTTGAGTAAAAAATATTTCTATTCCACGTTCTGCTAATAATTTCATATTAGTTTTTTGTTTTTTTAGCGCAACTACATCATATACGGGTATACCATAGATACGCTCCATAACCATAACGTTTTCGCTACAAAAATCCACATATACTTTCGGTATGTATAATATTTGACTTTTTTTAAAATTTCTTCTCAAGTGAATAGTATTCGCTGTTTCTTTTAGCAAATTAAGCTCATTAAAAAGAGTTTTTTCATATTCTGAAACAACCTCTGAAAACTTAAATTTCCGTCCTTCTGGTAAAAATTTATAAATCCATTTGGCTAATCTATACATTAAACATATATCTATTTTAATAATAGGTAAAAGACCGGGCCGAATAATTTTAATTACTATATCTTTATTGTTTTTTTTTAATTTAGCAGAATGTACCTGTGAAATGGATGCAGATGCCAATGGTACTTCCTGAAAATCTTTAAACCACGTTTCTAATGAATTCCCAATAGCCCGTTCTATATACGTTTTAGCAATAATTCCATCGAAAGGCGCCACACGATCTTGTAGTATTGATAATTGATCTGCGACAGCATCTGAAAAAATATCGCGCCGAGTGGAAAGCATTTGCCCAAATTTAATCCATATTGGACCTAATTCCTGTAATGCTAAACGACATCGTTCCCCTAAAGTTAGTTGAGCATGCTTATTTAAAACGCGTAAAAGAAATCTACTACCTATTTTTAATGGGAAAATTAGTCGATGAGTAGGAACAAAATCACTTAGTCCATAATTTAAGATTGTTTTAATTATAGAATACAGTCGACTTAACTCATCAACAAGCATCAGATTTCCTATAATTTGTTTTAAATGATTCGTCAAACATTCAGTTGTATATTTAAATAGCGCATCTTTATAAAGATTACTTTTAGTTCATTAGACTTATACCCGTGTTCTTACTATCAAATATAGTTATATGTAAATATTTTTTAATAAAGATATACTTTTTGTAATAAAAATCTATAAGTATTAACATGAAATATCATCCGTTTGATAAAATATAAGTTTTATTATAAGTATAATAAATACTAATAATGTTGAAACTAGGTATGAGTTTATGCTATTTAATTAAATTTTAAGCTAATTAAACATCCTCGATGATCTTAAAATGAATATATTTATCTGCTGTATTATAGGTTGTTTATGCGCATAAAAATACAATATTACTGTGTATTCTATTTTCATCTAATTTATTTTTATATTTATAAAAATAAATAATTGTTCTTACTAAGATATAAAATCATTGGAATATCATAGTTTTGCGCACTTGAAATAAAACATCTTTATAGGATTTAATAAAGATTTACGTTCTTGGAAATCTTAAACAAGATAATGACACTATCGATTTTAATAATTCATTGAATATCAATATTTTTTTAACATTTATAAGCGCAATGTAATACAGCAATCCCAAAAGTCATATTGAAATATTCAACATTATTGAATCCTGTTCGTGCTATCATATTTTTTAAAGTTTCTTGATCTGGATGCATACGAATAGATTCTACAAGATAACGATAACTATTAATATCTTGAGTTATACATTCACCTATTTTAGGTAAAATATGAAATGAGTATAAATCATATATTTTATTCAATACTTTAAAAATAGGCACCCCGAAATCTAAAATTAATAATTTTCCTCTAGGTTTTAATACTCTATGTATTGAAAATAATGCTTTTTCTTTATTTGTAAAATTGCGTAAACCAAAAGCAACAGCAACACAATCAAAAGTATTTTCAGAAAAAGGCAAAGCTTCGGCGTCAGCTTGTATATATATTACATTATTTAATATACCTAAATTGCGTAATTTTTTTTGTCCTATATGTAGCATGGAATCATTGATATCTGCTAGTACTACGATCCCTGTATTACCTACTAACCGGGAAAATTGAATACTTAAATCTCCAGTACCTCCGGCTAGATCCAGTACACTACATCCGATGTATACTTCGCTGCGATAAATCATAAATCGTTTCCACATTCTATGTATCCCAAACGACATTAAATCATTCATTAAATCATACCGTGATGCTACAGTATGGAATATATTAGACACCAATGATGTTTTTTTATCTTTGTAAACATTTTGAAACCCAAAATGAGTTATGTCTTTTTTACATTTCTTCTTCATATTCATCATTGCCGTAATATTTATCATTAAATTTCTATTTATCAAAAATACTAATTTTACTAAAATGGTATTATGATTGATCAAGGCACATACTTTACTGTACTATATCAAGAATTTGATAAAGATTCATGACATATATTTTCAGCGATATTATCTTCAAAATTAGATACATCGGAAGAATTGTTTTTTGTATCACATAAAAATATAGAATGTGATGGGGCCACATTAGTAACAATGGGTTGTTTTATTTGCACTCCAAGCGATCGAAAACCTTCCGCTTGACTTATAATGTTACCTTTGCCTTCAGAAAATTTATTTTTTGCTGCACTATAAACAACTTCTGCTTTATTCAGATAGAGGCCAATTTTATTCAAGTCATCCATAAACAACCTTAGTTTGTCATACAATCTCCCTGCTTTATCAGCAATTTTTTTAGCATGGCAATTTTGATATTCATAACGCCATAAGTTATTAATAGTGCGCAAAGCTATTAACAGTGTTGTAGGGCTAATTAACATAATATTACATCGCATAGCATCTGTTAATAGCGATGTTTCTTTTTTTATAGCTAACATAAAAGCTGATTCAATAGGGATAAACATTAAAATATAATCTAATGTGTTTAATCCAAATAATTTTTGATAATCTTTTTTGCTTAATGATTTTATATGAGCACGCAACGAATGTACATGATCAATGATAGCTAACCGTCGATCTTCTTCATTATCGCTATTGAAATAACGTTCATAAGCCACTAGAGATACTTTAGAATCAATTATTACATCTTTACCATGGGGTAAATGTATAATTACATCAGGTTGCAATCTATTTCCATCAGTTTGTTTTATGCTGACTTGTACATGAAATTCATGACCTTCACGCATACCAGAAGCTTCTAATGCACGAGTTAAAATTATTTCTCCCCAACTGCCTTGTGTTTTATTGTTTCCTTTTAGTGCTTCTGTTAGATTAATAGTTTCTTGAGTGATTTTTGCATTCAATTGATGTAAATTACGAATTTCATATGTCAAAGTATGTCTTGATTGTTCTTCTTGTGAGAAATTGTTTTGGATTTGATTTTTAAACCCTTCTAACTGTTCTTGTAATGGATATAACGTTCTTTCAAGAGTTATTCGATTTTGTTGATCTATCTTACGTCCGTTTTGTTCAAAAATACGATTTGCTAAATTTTCAAATTGCATAGTTAATCGGTTTTCACTTTTGATAAATAACTGCTGTTTTTCTTCTGTCGCTAATTTATATTCTTCTAAACGAATGTTTAGTTCTTGTATTTTTAATTCTTGAGAATGATTTAAATGTAATTGTACATGTAATTCATTATTTAGTTTTTCACATTTTTGATGATAATGGTTTAATAATTTTAAACGTTCTTCGGCAGTGGATAATTTACCATGTAGTTCATATATTGCTTGTGATTTTTTTTGCAATTTCTGTTCAATATCATAACGTAAAGCAGACTCATTTTTTAAATTTTGTGTAGTCACGCATAAAGCGTTCTCATGAGATGCATAGGCATTATTATATTTTTTAATATATCGTTTTCTTATAATCTTAAAAAATATTCCAGATATTAAGAAACCTGCAAATATGCTAATTATGTTATACAAATAAAATGAGGAAACTGGCATATATTCTCTGTCATAAAATATATTCATAAATAATCTTATAATAATTACTTATTATTAATCATTATATATGACATATCAACAGTTTAAGAGTACAAATAGACGTAAGCTACGTATCATGTGTGAACGACATGTTACTTATTATTTAGATAATACAATATGTTAAATTCCATTTAAGATTCTTTCATTTAAAAAAATAATATGTTATTCGGAAAATTTCCGTCAGTACTGAATATATTAAAATAAATCGAAATACTTAAAAAAAATAATAATCAATATTATTCCGAATAACGGCATAAAGTATTTTTTTTATTCAGAAGAATATGAGCGCCTTCTATTACAACTTTCATTGCCATATATTCAGTATGATGTATTAAAGTAACGTTTGGAATTTCTTTTTGTGTGCGATTTACAATAACACCTGTAACAACTCCTGCCCGTAATCCTTGAGTTAAACACATAGTTAGTAGTGTTGCAGATTCCATTTCGTAACTCATAACCCCCAGGTTTTTCCATTCTTCCATGGATCCGCGCAATTTTTGAATAACTCGCCCAGAATATGTATCCTGTCTTTCTTGTCCAGGATAAAATGTATCTGAAGATACAGTTATACCAAAATGTGATTTAATACCAATGTTTTTAGCCGCTTTAATTAAAGCCATAGTACATGATAAATCTGCTACTGCTGGAAATTCTAATGGAGCGAAATGTTGACTTGCCCCATCACAGCGAACAGCAGCAGTGGTAATCAACACATCGCCTGTTTTTATATATTTTTGAATAGCTCCTGAGGTACCTACACGTAAGAATGTACGTATACCTAATTGAGATAATTCTTCTACCACAATAGAAGTAGATGGACCACCTATGCCTGTAGAACAAATAATTATTGTCTCTTCATTGATTTTTGCAGACCAAGTTGTAAATTCTCGATTACTAGAAATGTATTCTGCCTCATCCATCAGAGAAGCAATTTTTTTAACTCTATTAGGATCACCTGGAAGAATAGCTAAAGTTGCTCCTTGAAGGTCCCCGGTCTTTAAATCTAAATGAAATGCATGAGTTACAGTCATAATAAAGCTATCGCGTGTTTTTTAGAGGGTTATTCCAAAATGTTTAAAATTAGTGGTAAATTTTCCAAAATTCTTTATTTTTTATGTAATAAAAATATTAATTTTAACTTGTTTAACGATCGTTTCTTAAATAGATAATTTCATAATCAACCCATGATATTACTAATAAGTCTGGAAATTCTATCTTAATATTGATTGCTATACAATTAATTAATAAAAAAAAATTATTAGCCATGATTTACGATGAATTAAATTGTTTACGCAATAATTTAGCCGCAGATACCATATTATTCAATGAATGTTGAATTTCAGGCCATGATCTTGTTTTTAATCCACAATCAGGATTAATCCATAAACGTTGTTTTGGGATATATTTTAACAATTGATTAATTCTTCTGATAAGATCATTTTGTGTTGGTTCATTGGGAGAATGAATATCGTATATTCCTGGACCAATTTCATTTAAATCATTTATTACATGTTGTATAGATGTTAACATCTTCTCATCTGACCTAGCTGCTTCTATACTAATTACATCTGCATCTAATGCTAAAATGGCATGAATGATATCACTAAATTCAGAATAACACATATGAGTATGAATCTGGGTATCATCTTTCACTGATGATACAGTGATTCTAAAGACATTAATTGCCCATTCTAAATATTTTTTTTGATCAGAACGTTTTAACGGCAATCCCTCTCGTAAGGCTGGCTCATCAATTTGTATAATTCCAATGCCAGATTTTTCCAGGTCTATTACTTCATCACGTATCGACAATGCTAATTGCAATGCTATTGTTTTTCGTTGTATATCTTCGCGTAGGAACGACCAAGACATTATGGTGACAGGTCCAGTTAATATACCTTTTATCGGTTTATTAGTTAATGACTGAGCATAACTTATCCATTCTATAGTAATGGGTTTTGGACGACTAATATCCCCAACAATTACTGGAGGTTTTACACAACGTGAACCATAACTTTGTACCCACCCATTTTGAGTAAATATAAATCCATTTAAATTCTCTCCAAAATATTCTACCATGTCATTTCGTTCTGGTTCTCCATGCACTAGAATATCTAAATCCAATTTTTCTTGCTCCATAATAATTTTTTTAATGTAATTCTTAATACTAAGATAGTAATCTTCTTTATTGATTTGGCTGCTTTTGAAGTGCGAACGAAGTTTACGAATTTCTTCAGTTTGAGGAAATGAACCGATAGTAGTTGTTGGAAATAATGGTAAATTAAGTTTCTTATGTTGTAATGTAGCTCGTGTTGTGTACGGAGAAGATCTAGAATAGGAAATGTCATGGATGTGTTCGAGGCGTTTTTTAACTTGTATGTCATGAATTGTGCTAGAATAACAGCGTAAGTTATTAGAAGCATAATATTCACTAAGTGTATCTTCATATGTCGAGTTACTTGTGTTTTTGGCGTTCAATGCGGTGCATAACATTTTTATTTCATAACATTTTTGCAGCGCAAAAGCAAACCATTCTTTAATGTGTTTGTCTAATTTTATCTCCGTATTTAGATCAATAGGACTGTGTAACAAGGAACAAGAAGAACCTATCCATAGTCTGCGCTCGCCTACTAAAGGATATAGTTTTTTAAACCAATCATATAAGTTAGTTTTCCATACATTACGTCCGTTAACTACTCCTGCTGATAATACCCAATGTTTTGGTAATTGTGCATGCAGTAAAGGTATATTATCAGGATTGGAAACCAGATCCACATGTAGACCATCTATTTTTAATTGTGTAATAATATCCAACTGATGATATATGCCATCGAAGTAAGTGGTTAATAACAATTTAACTTTACCATAAAGTTGTTCATACGCACTTAAATATGCATCTAACCATCGTAACGGTAACTCCAAAACTAGTATAGGCTCATCAATTTGTATCCAATCAATATTTTTTGATAATAAAATATCTAATATTTCTTGATATACCGATAATAAATTAGGTAATAATGACAAACGATCAAATTTTTTTCCTTTTACTTTTCCTAACCAAAGATAACTAATTGGGCCAAGTAGTATTGGTTTTACTGTATATTTCAGAGACAAAGCTTCATCTATTTCATCGAACAATTGCGTCCAATTTAACTTAAATTTTTGAGTGGAAACAAATTCGGGTACTATATAATGATAATTTGTATTAAACCATTTTTTCATTTCTGCAGGTGGTATCAGTTTTTCGTTTAAAGAATACCCTCGGCTTATTCTAAACAATGTATTTAAATTAATATTTTCTTGACCAATACGATGCCTATCTGGAATATTATTGAGCATCAAACTAGTAGTCAAAACATGATCATACCATGCGAAATCACCTACTGGGATCCAGTCGATACCGGAATCTTTCTGTTGTTTCCAATGACGTGCGCGTAATGTACGGCCTATTTCTAATAATTTATCTTCCTTGATTGTTCCATCCCAATAATATTCTAGAGCATACTTTAGTTCTCTATGTAATCCAATCCGAGGAAATCCTAATATATGACCGACAATTGTCATAATTTACTCCATGAGCTATTCTGGTTATATAAAGTACTCATAAAAATTTAGAGTAAAAACCTTGAAAAAAGTGTTATGGCTACATAACTTTTTTTTAAAATTAAAAATGTGTAACATCGAAAATCATTAATAAATGTGAATTTTATCAAATTGATATACTACAGTCAAACAATCAAAGTTAAAAAGTATATATGCGTTTTAATAGTTTTTATATTATTCAGTTGCACCAATGAAATTCAAAAAATTTTAATTAATTTTGTATGATTAGTTTCATTTTTTTCATGGCATTTTTTTCTAATTGACGTACTCGTTCAGCAGAAACACCGTATTGATTGGCTAATTCTTGTAATGTACTTTTATTATCCATATTTAACCATCGGGCACGAATAATATGTTGACTACGTTTATCTAAAGTCTTTATGGCTGCATTTAATTTATTACTAACTTGATCGATCCATTCTTCTTCTTCATTATAAGAAACAATTTTGTCTTGTAAATATAAGATAGGTGCTATTGATATTCCTCGGTTATCTTCATCTGAAGATTGTTCAAAAGTCATATCTTGCGCTGACATTCGGGATTCCATTTCGCGCACGTCTTTGCTAGTCACATTTAACGCTTTTGCGACTATTTCTATTTCTCCTGCATTAAACCAACCTAAACGTTGTTTAGTTTTACGTAGATTAAAAAATAATTTACGCTGTGCTTTAGTAGTAGCTATTTTTACAATACGCCAGTTTTTTAGAACATATTCATGGATTTCAGCTTTAATCCAGTGCACAGCAAATGACACTAAACGAACATCTAATTCTGGATTAAATCGGCGGACAGCTTTCATTAAACCAATATTACCTTCTTGTATTAAATCGGCTTTCGGTAATCCATAACCAGAATAATTACGAGACACGTGAACAACAAATCTTAAATGTGACACAATAAGCTTTTTTGCAGCATCTAAATCACCATGATAGTATAAGCGTTTAGCTAACGTTTTTTCTTCTTCTGCTGTTAACATAGTATAAGCATTGGCTGCTCTTATATAAGCTTCTAAATTCCCTTGAGGAACTAAAGTTACATTTTTTTGTATATATTTAGGCATTTATTCTCCTAAAATAACCATGTATACGCAGGTAATCATGGGCACATTATTGCGTCTGCATGTAATTGCATCAGAACCAAAACCATCGTAAAAAAATTTTGTATCGACAATAAAATAATGTATGATATTTAAATATCGTAATTCTAACATAATCATCATTGATTTTGTTACTAATTCTAATTAGATATTAATATATCATAAGTTACCTATTATAACTAATCATTATCCTTGATAATATCAAACAGTTCATAGATAATTTTAGTGAAATCTGAATTTCACGTTAATTTTGATGATGCATAGATTGTGTCTAGAATATACAGATACCGACAAATGCGTCGATTTGTTTGTTGTTGTCAATCTGTACTATTTTTAAGTTTTATCTCTCAATTAATATTCTGATTTTATGACTTTTCTGATTAAATAAATTAGAATGTTATTTTAATTATTTGAACTTAATTTCTTGTAATTAAAATCCTCCGAAGACATAATAAATATTAATAACATTATTTTCAATAATTATTTAAAAATATTTTTATTATTATCCAGATTAACAATCTTCTTTTTAAGAGACACCCATATACATTATAAATAGTGTTTTTTGTTATTGTATTTATTCTGTTAAAATAGCTTCAACAAAATTGTGTGATTTAAATGATTGTAAATCATCAATATTTGGCCCTATCCCAATATATCGTATTGGTATTGAAAAATGATCAGCAATAGATAAAAGAGTTCCTCCTTTAGCGCTACCGTCTAATTTAGTCATAATTATTCCTGTAATTTTAATAAATTCATTGAACATGCGTACTTGATTTATAGAATTTTGTCCAATGTTGGCATCAAGAACTAACATGGTTTCATGAGGTGCTGCTGCATCAATTTTTTTTATTACTCTAATAATTTTTTTTAGTTCTTCCATAGCATATATTTTATTTTGTAATCTACCTGCGGTGTCTATAATAAGTAAATCAACAGATTTTATTTTAGCTATTTTAACAGCATCAAAAACTATTGAAGCAGCATCAGCAGTGGTATTTTTTGTGATGACCGCGATGCAACCACTACGTTTCCCCAAAATTTCTAACTGATCTGCAGCTGCAGCTCTACAAGTATCTCCTGCTGCTAGCATTACAGTTCTATTTTTTAATCGGTAATAATGTGCTAATTTTCCAATAGTAGTAGTTTTTCCAACACCGTTAACTCCTACCATTAACATAATAAATGGTTTTTTTTCTTGTAAAAATAATGGTTTGTCAATAAGTGTGACTATTTTTAACATTTCGTTACGTAATGCATCATGAAAAGATTGCTCATTGCAGTTAGTATCAAAACTAATATAATTTTTCAAATTATTAATGATTTTTTGGGTAGTATGTATGTTTATATCTGCGATTAATAATTGATTCTTAATTTTATCTAATATAACGGTATCAATTCTTTTATCTCGAATTAACCCTATTATGTTATCACCCAATTTTTTTCGAGTATTTAACAAACTCTGTTTCAGTTTGTTAAATAAATTATATGCACGATTCATATATATCTACCTCATAATTATCATTAACATATACGATGTTATTTTTTATTTATTTTAATATTCCTTATTACTTATTTTGTTAATCAATTCTAATTGATATTGTTTATTTTGTGTTTTTGAAAATATACAAAATATTTACATGTAATACACTACACATAATTACATAACATAAATACAACTAATGCAGAATATAACAAAAAATAAATAGGTTGTAGACATTAGAAGCAGTGATTGTAGCACTTCTGTAGTTTATGTATAAAGTAATTAGATTTATATATCATAAAAATAAATCGATGATTCGTGGCTCATAATACAAATCTTTTCATATCAAAAGATAAAAATATTCTGTAAATTATTATTTTGAGATATAGAAATATAGTAGGTGTATGAAAAATAAATTACATTTAGGTATATCCAGAAAAATTAAGATTATTGGTGGTAAATGGAAGGGAAGAAACATACCAATTACTCGGCATTCTAAAATACGTCCAACTACTAATCGCATGCGTGAAATGTTATTTAGTTGGATTAATCCTATTATTTCTGGTGCGGTGTGTTTAGATTGTTTTGCTGGAAGCGGTGCACTAGGTCTAGAATCCTTGTCTAGAGGAGCTAACAAAGTAACTTTTTTAGATAATAATCATATTTGCATCACCGCGTTGATGAAAATC
This sequence comes from Blochmannia endosymbiont of Camponotus sp., assembly GCF_023586365.1. NCBI lineage: Bacteria > Pseudomonadati > Pseudomonadota > Gammaproteobacteria > Enterobacterales > Enterobacteriaceae > Candidatus Blochmanniella > Blochmannia endosymbiont of Camponotus sp. The sequence continues at coordinate 647,775 of NZ_CP097759.1, read as the reverse complement.
ACGCAGTCTTTTTCAGCATACAACAGTGAGGTAATATATGCTGATTGTCGTTCTTGGTTACAACAAACGATTACGACGTATAATGTCATCTTTCTTGACCCTCCTTTTCAGGAGCATATTATACCTGAAATTATTTTTTTATTAGAAAGGTATAATTTATTGGAAAAAGAATCTTGGATCTATATAGAAACTTCAAAAAACAGAAATATTTTTAATACTAGTATAATTCCGAATCATTGGGTTTTATACCGCAAAAAAATTACTCGGAATGTCATGTATTATCTTTTTCTAAGAAGATCATAGAATGTTTGAATATAATAAAAACACTACTCAAAACATATTATTTCACACGTCTACCGTAATTAGATATTGATTTTATAAATCCAAGAATCGCATTAACCACGCCAAGATTTGTAACAATGTATTAAACCACAAGTTGAGCTGTCATGATTTTTAGAAATCATATTTTTATATTTTAATTCTGGTAAAATACTGTCAGCTAATTGTTTTCCTAATTCCACTCCCCATTGATCAAAAGTATGAATATTAAAAATAATGCCTTGCGTAAATATTTTATGTTCATATAAAGCAATCAAAGCCCCTAAAGTATAAGGAGTAATTTTTTTTACTAAAATAGAATTACTAGGATTATTTCCTTTACATAACTTAAAAGGAACTATACATTGTTCACCTGTGTAATTTCTTTTAGATTTTACATATTTTTGTATTAATGTTGAATGTGTATTTCCAAAAGCCAACGCTTTAGTTTGAGCAAAAAAATTTGATATTAATTTTTCATGATGATCAGATATAGGATTATGACTAATTGCTGGCGCGATAAAATCACATGGGACCATTTTAGTACCTTGGTGAAGCAATTGATAAAATGAATGTTGTCCATTAGTCCCAGGTTCTCCCCATACAATAGGACCAGTTTGATATATAATAGGACATCCATTGCGATCTACACATTTCCCGTTAGATTCCATATTTACTTGTTGTAAATATGCTGTAAAACGGTGCATATATTGATCATAAGGAAAAATGGCTTCAGTTTCTGTTTGAAAGAAATTATTGTACCAAATACCAATAAGCGCTAGAATTACTGGTAGATTTTCATGTAACGGTGTATCATAAAAATGCAGATCCATGTCATGAGCCCCGGCCAGCAATAATTCAAAATTGCCCACTCCCACCGATAGCATTATCGGTAAACCAATTGATGACCACAACGAATAACGCCCACCTACCCAATCCCAAAATTTAAACATATTTTCTAATGGATCAATACCAAATTTACGTACTTCTATGGTATTTGTGGATAATGCTATAAAATGCTTCGATATATGTTGTGCATTAGAAGTAGCTTTACAAAACCAGTTACGTGCACTAAGCGCATTACTCATAGTCTCTTGCGTGGTAAAAGTTTTTGATGCTATTACAAATAATGTATTTTCTGGATTTAAATTTTTTAACGTCTCAAAAATATGCGTGCCGTCTATATTAGAAACAAAATGCATATTTAAACGATTTCGATATGGTTTTAATGCTTCAGTTACCATATAAGGTCCAAGATTGGAACCTCCAATACCTATATTAACAACATCTGTAATTATTTTATCCGTGTAACCTGTCCAATTACCTTGAATAACTTGATTACAAAATTGTTTCATTTTATTTAGTACTGCATTTATTTGTGGCATTACGTTGAATCCATCTACTAAAATTGGCGTATTTTTTATATTTCTTAAAGCTATATGCAATACAGCACGATCTTCACTGCAATTAATTTTTTCACCATGAAACATATCTGTAATGGCTTCTATCAGATCACATTCAATAGCTAAAGATATTAGTTTAATAATAGTTTCGTTCGTGATTAAGTTTTTTGAATAATCCACTAAAATTTCATTATTAAATGTTTTAGAGAAATGAGCAAACCTATGTTTATCTTGACTGAACAAATCGCTAATTGATGTGTCCTTCATATCGTCAAAATGTTGTTTGAGGTGTTGCCAAGCTTGTGTACGAATAGGATTTATATTTTTCATAATTTATTGTATTATGTTTTATCGCAAAAGAAGTAAATAAGAATTAAATTAAAAAAGACTATTCAGCGCACCATGACTCGTTCAGGTTGCTACATAGATGTAGCAGATGATTTATATGTATAATTATCGTGCCTCGCGTGTATAAATATGGTGAAAATTTATACAGACAACTAAATATACGAAATTAACTATCTATTTTTGTATAATATTATATACATTTACATATATTTATGTAAATGAAAAAATTCTTGCTGATGTATAAATGTACTTTTTGAGCCAATCGATATCATCGATCCTAACTAAACATCAAAAAAATACATAATCTTTTGTATAGCAATAACAATAAGCACAAAATCGTAGTTTTGAAAGAAACTATATAATTTTAAAATATTTATAATTTTTGATTTTATATCTCATAAATTAATTTTATAAAGAAACATAATGATTTATTATTCGTGTTATTCAATCTGTTCAGACAGAACCTAAATATTTTGTGACATTTTGTTGTACATAATGATTTAGCCAATTGGCAAACAATAAATACGCATGACTTCTCCAGCTGATCTTAGGAACTAAATTAGGATTGTCTTGAGGAAAATAATGATCTGGCAGCATCGGACTTAATCCTAATTTTAAGTCCCTATAATATTCTTGAGATAAAGTCATCGCGTCATATTCTGGATGTCCGGTTACAAATATTAAACGTTTGTCTCGACTAATCAGTAAATATGCACCTGCTTCTTCAGATTCTGCTAAAATTTCTAAATCTGTATTCCGATAAATTATATCTTTAGGAAAATCCGAATAACGAGAATGAGGTGCTAAAAATTTTTCATCAAACCCTTTTGTTAAGAGTGCATGTGAATTTATAGTATTGTGTTGGTAAATTCCTACTAATTTATTTTTTCGAGTAAATTTAGGAAGGTTGTATAGTACTTTTAAAGCCGCCTGTACCGCCCAACAAACAAATAATATTGAATTAATATGTTCTTTTGCCCATAAAAATAATTGCTCAATTTGAGGCCAAAAGGTTATATTTTCAAAATCAATTAACCCCAAAGGAGCACCAGTTACAATCAAACCATCGAAGTTTTTATATTGGATATCTGGAAAACTACAATAAAAATTGTTTAAATGTTCAACAGGCGTGTTTTTAGGAATATGGTTATCTATGCGTAACAATTGAATATCAATTTGTAAAGGAGAATTCGATAGTAAACGTAATAATTGATTTTCCGTTTCAATTTTTTTTGGCATTAAATTGAGAATCAATACTTTTAAAGAACCTTGTTCTTTAAAAGTATTGCGTGATTTTTGCATAACAAAAACATCTTCGTTCTGTAAAATTTTCACCGCAGGCAATTTGTTTAATACCCGAACTGGCATAATGGCGTGACCTTAATATATATACGTATGTTCTAAATTTATTTGGTTTCATATTGTTTATCTTACCTATATACATAGCATAAATTCCCATTATTCATCGTAAAGATAGAATCATAATTATACAAAAAAATTTTTTTCAACACGTATTTAGTAAAATACAAAAATAAAAAATCATCACTTAAATATTACGGATAATTTGTAATCCATATATTTAACATAGCTAAACGTAGTTTATAGTGATTCATTGAATGTGCGCAGATACAAACATAAATAAAATACAAATTCTATTGAACATTTCTCATTATCTACTAATTGCAAACATCTATTCATTATAGGCCTGAGTGGAATTGAACCACCGTCCTCACCCTTATCAGGGGTGCGCTCTAACCGCCTGAGCTACAAGCCTGTAATACAAAATATTATTAATTTTTTATAATTTTACTGCAACGTATGATTGTATATTAAGTTCGATTACTAAACCACTTATTTATTTAAAGAATAAAACGTACATTGAACACACATGTGCTTACTATTTTACTAAAATTAATCCATTTTTACAATAACATAACTAGAAATATTAATTCAAGCATTTCCATAGCTTTAATCAATAAAGTAGATTAATAAACAATAACGACCTGTTTTCAAATTTTTTATTTTTAAATTTTACATACTACTACAATGATCTTCAATAATACAATCCCAATCACATACGGCAATCAAACATTGCTTCAACTTATCTTTAATGATCAGATAATTTAATCTATTCTTTTCATTGAATTTTTCAACTTTTTTAAATATAATTGCTAAAATGTTCGGTCAACGGAATGTATATACACACGAATAGCAAAGTGTGAGATTGTTGGTAGTGGAGGATTTGGTCGGGATGTGGTTGGTCGTGTGGTGAGGTTGGTGTATGTTCTATTCTACTCATTTTGATGTTATTGTTGTTGGAGGAGGTCATTCTGGGACAGAAGCGGCTTTGGCTTCTGCTAGGATGCGATGTACTACTCTTTTGATTACTCATAATATTGATACTCTTGGTCAGATGTCTTGTAATCCGGCCGTTGGAGGCGTAGGGAAAGGGCATTTAGTGAAAGAAATTGATGCGATGGGCGGATCGATGGCTTGTGCTATCGATCAATCGGGAATTCAATTTAGAGTACTTAACAGTAGTAAAGGAGCTGCTGTTAGAGCAACACGTGCTCAGGCAGATAAAATATTATATCGCCAAGTAATACGTAATATTCTTGAATATCAGAAATTTTTGTTGGTTATTCAGGCATCAGTAGAAGATTTAATAGTTAGTAGGAACAGAATTGTTGGAGTGGTTACTCCAAAATTAGGAATGAAATTTCGTGGTACGTCCGTTGTATTGACGACAGGAACCTTTCTTAATGGTAAGATTCATATTGGGATGAATAATTTTAGAGGAGGTCGATCTGGGGATACAGAGTCATCGTCGTTGTTATCAGAACGATTGAAAGAATTATCTTTGAAAGTTGGTCGATTAAAAACGGGGACTTCTCCTCGCGTGCATGCCAAAGGGATAAATTTTGATGCTTTACGTGCACAATATAGTGACGATCCTGTTCCTGTGTTTTCATTTATAGGATCTACAAAACAACATCCTACTCAGGTGCCTTGTTATATTACCCATACTAATAATAAAACACATGAAATAGTTAGATCAAATTTACATCAGAGTCCTATGTATACAGGTTTAATAAAAGGAATATCACCTCGGTATTGTCCGTCTATAGAAGACAAAATAACTCGTTTTTCAGATCGTAATGCTCATCAAATTTTTTTAGAACCTGAAGGTTTGACAACACCTGAAGTGTATCTTAATGGTATTTCTACTAGCCTACCTTTTTGTGTGCAAATACAAATGATTAAATCAATTCAGGGATTAGAGAATGCTTATATAATTAGGCCGGGTTATGCTATTGAATACGATTTTTTTGATCCTCGTGATTTAAAGTTAACATTAGAGAGCAAATTTATTTCTGGATTGTTTTTTTCTGGTCAAATTAATGGTACTACTGGTTACGAAGAAGCAGCTGCTCAAGGATTATTGGCCGGAATTAATGCAGCTAGATTTTCTCAAAATAAAGAAGGATGGTATCCTAGAAGAGATCAGGCATATTTAGGGGTACTTGTAGATGATCTTTGTACACATGGAACAGAAGAACCTTATCGTATGTTTACTTCGCGCGCTGAATACCGTCTTTCTTTACGCGAGGATAATGCTGATTTAAGATTGACTGAAATCGCGCGACAGTTAGGTTTGATAGATGAGTTGCGATGGAAAGTTTTTTGTTGCAAAAAAGAAAATATTGAAAAAGAACGTCAGAGACTACGTAATACTTATATTTTTCCGTATAGTGCAGATATTGCACAATTAAATAATTTCCTTAAAGCACCTTTAATACATGAAGCAAATGGTGAAGATCTGTTGAGAAGACCAGAAATTAATTACACAAAATTATCTCAACTAAGCACTTTTGGTTCATCTGTATTGGATCGTCAAGTATTTGAGCAAATTGAAATTCAAATAAAATATGAAGGTTATATTCGTCATCAACAAGAAGAAATAAAGAGACATATTTACAATGAAAATACATTGTTACCTACTGATATAGATTTCAATATTGTTTCTGGATTATCTAAGGAGGTCATCGATAAACTCAATAATTATAAACCTTATTCTATTGGGCAGGCTTCTCGCATTTCTGGTATAACTCCTGCAGCTATTTCTAATTTATTGGTTTGGTTAAAAAAACAAGGTTTGTTAACGTACAATACATGTTGATATATTGAATAATAGATTTCTATTAATACAAGTATTATTTGTTTACTATATGAGAGAGTTAGGCGTGTAGAGCGTGGTGTTTTTATATTTGTTTCCAATAGTTATATGGAGTTACTAATAGTAGTTTGTTATTTTAATGATCTGCTATATATGATATATATTTTTAGTACTATACGGTTGTTTATATGTGACTAGATTTTACACTTTGTAATGTTTTTGCAGGCAGGATTATACCAAGTCTTAGTTGTAAACAGGTGTATTATTTCGTAACTTTTAGTCAACATATGCGTTGTTATTTGTCTTACATTAAACTATAGTTCGGTTGTGTGTTTGTTTCTATAAGTTGTGATATATTATGTTAAATTATTGATTAATTTATAGTGTCATTTATAATTCTCTTTTGTCACATTGGTATGTGATTGCGTGAAAAGAGCGAGTATTCTTATTATTTTTATTAGTACTAACTTTTGCAAATTTGATGCAGGCACTGTCATTCTTCTCAAATACAACATCATTGTAAGTTATATATGATAATAATTTGATTTATTAAACATATTAGTAGGTATACGTTGTACATCGAGGCGGTAATGTGCATTATACAAAAACATCGTTAAAATATTTATAATATATTGCAGTTAATATTTTTGAAAGGTGGATTATGTCAGGAATCAAAGGCGCTTCCCAAGAATATATTGGACATCATTTATGTCATCTGCAATTTGATTTAAGTACTTTTTCGTTAGTGAGCTCGGAAAATACTTCTTCATTCTGGGTATTGAATATAGATTCGATGTTTTTTTCAATATTGTTGGCTATTTTATTTTTATTAATTTTCGGTCGTTTGGCTACAGTGGCAACTTGTGCGGTTCCCACAAAACTGCAAGTGTTTATTGAGTTAGTAATATTGTTTATCGACAGTAATGTAAAAGATATGTTTCATGGTAAAAACAAACTAATTGCGCCGTTATCTATGACGGTTTTTGTTTGGATTTTTTTAATGAATGCCATGGATTTATTTCCAATAGACTTATTTCCTATTATAGCTAAATATATGTTAGGGTTGCCTGCTTTGCGCGTTGTGCCGTCTGCCGATGTGAATATCACTTCTTCGTTAGCTCTAAATATATTTGTACTAGTTATGTACTATAATGTCTACATTAATGGTGTTCGTGGTTTTATTAAAGGATTGGCGTATCATCCATTTAATCATACAACGTGTATTCCTATTAATTTTATTATTGAAGTTGTTGGTTTTTTATCTAAACCAGTATCACTTAGTCTTAGATTATTTGGCAACATGTATTCTGGTGAATTGATTTTTATTTTGATATCTGGTTTATTACCATGGTGGGGACAATGGATTTTAAATTTACCATGGGCTATTTTTCATATTTTAATTGTTATATTACAGGCCTTTATTTTTATGGTTTTGACAATAATTTATTTATCTACAGCCCATGATCCGTGTTGAAATGAATAATGTATACAGAATATTGTAGGGGGTTATTATGGAACATTTAAATTTTGATATGTTATATATTGCTGCAGCAATAATGATGGGATTAGCAGCAATTGGCGCGGCTATTGGTATTGGCATCTTAGGTAGTAAATTTTTAGAGGGGGCTGCACGCCAACCAGATCTCATTCCGATTCTTCGCACTCAGTTTTTTATTGTCATGGGATTAGTTGATGCAATACCAATGATTACTGTGGGCCTTGGTTTGTATGTGATGTTTTCTGCGGTTTAACAATGAAAATTAATAAATGTATTTATTATATTGATTATTAGATATCAGGATTTACGCTGTGAGTCTTAATGCAACAATATTAGGTCAAACTATTTCATTTATTTTGTTTGTTTGGTTTTGTATGAAGTATGTGTGGTATCCATTTATATCTATTATTGAAAAACGCCAAAAAGAAATTTCTGATAATTTAGTTTCTGCTACTCATGCTAAAACAGAATCTGAGCGTGCTAATGCTGAAGCTTTGCTTTGTTTGAGACAGGCTCGGGTCAAAGCTCAAGAAATTATAAAACAAGCAAATAAATGTAAAATGCAAATAATTAATGAAGCTAAACATGAAGCTGAAAAGGAGCAAAGTAGAATTTTATCTCAAGCTCGGGAACAGATTATTTATGAAAGAAAACGTGTTGCTGACGAATTAAAAAATCAAATTAGCACACTTGTAATTGAGGGTACAGAGAAAATTATAGAACATTCTATAAATGAAATGATTGATGTAGATCTTGTAAAGAACATCATTAGTACGTTATCATATGAGGATTAGATGTCAAGCATATTTGTGATTGCGCGTACGTATGCTCAAGCTATATTTGATATAGCTGTAGAACAGAAAAATATAAGCAAGTGGAAAGTAGTTCTTGATTTATTTTCTAAGATTAGTCTAAATAGGTTAGTACGACCTTTATTTTTTAGATGTTTAGAACCAAAAAGATTATCAGATATATTTATTGCTATTTGTGAAGATTATCAAAAGCAACAAGTTGATATCTTCAGTAAAAATATAATCTATATTATGGCGGAAAATAATCGTTTATTGTTATTACCAATTGTATTTAAAGAGTTTACTTATTTATGTTCTATACATGTTCATGCTGTAGAAATAGAAATAATCTCTGCTGGGCCTTTGAAGTATAGTCAGCTGAAAAAAATTACTGATATGATGGCTAAACGTTTATCTAAAACAGTGAATCCAGTACACAAAGTAGATAAAGATATATTGGCTGGTGTAATTATTCGTATTGGAGATACTGTGATTGATGGAAGTATACGTGGACGCATTTTTCGCTTAAATCACGTACTACAATCTTAACGTTTTTAACATTAGTTAAAAGGTATAAATAAGATTATGCAATTAAATTCAAATGAAATTAGTAAATTAATTAAGCGACGTATTGCTCAATTTGATATAACGTGTGAGATTCGTAATGAAGGTACTATTACTGCTGTAGGTGATGGAGTAATCCATATACATGGATTAACCAATGTCATGCAAGGTGAAATGATTGCTTTGCCGTCAGATCAGTTTGCTGTAGCATTAAATTTAGAACGTGATTCTGTCGGCGCTGTAGTTATGGGTTCATATTTAAATTTGTCCGAAGGAATGGTGGCAAAATGCACAGGAAATATATTAAGAGTTCCCGTTGGAACAGCGTTGTTGGGAAGAGTAGTAAATGCATTAGGGGTCCCTGTGGATGATAAAGGAGTCATACAAAGTTCCTGTTATTTTCCTGTAGAAGCTATTGCGCCTAGTGTAATTGATCGAAAATCGATAGATGAACCTATTCAAACGGGGTATAAGTCTGTCGACTCTATGATACCCATTGGACGTGGTCAACGTGAATTAATTATAGGAGATCGGCAAACTGGAAAATCTGCATTAGCAATTGACGCCATTATTAATCAACGTTATAGCGGGGTTAAATGTATTTATGTTGCTATTGGGCAGAAAGCAACAACTGTAGCTAATGTTGTAAAAAAACTAGAAGAACATCATGCGTTGTCCAATACTATTGTGGTGATTGCATCTGCTTCTGAATCAGCTGTATTACAATATTTAGCCCCTTATGCTGGATGTGCTATGGGAGAATATTTTAGAGATCTTGGGGAAGACGCATTAATTGTATACGATGATCTTTCTAAACAAGCGATCGCTTATCGTCAAATTTCTTTATTGCTACGACGCCCCCCTGGACGTGAAGCATACCCAGGGGATATATTTTATTTACATTCTCGTTTGTTAGAAAGAGCTTCTAGAGTTAGCTCCGACTATGTGGAGCGGTGTACTCATGGCAAGATAATAGGAAGAACTGGTTCATTAACTGCAATACCTATTGTTGAAACTCAAGCTGGAGATGTTTCTTCGTTTATTCCAACGAATGTTATTTCTATTACTGATGGTCAGATTTTTTTAGAATCTCATTTATTTAATTCAGGAATTCGTCCTGCAGTAAATCCAGGCATTTCAGTATCGCGAGTTGGAGGATCTGCTCAAACTAATATCATGAAGGTGTTATCTGGAGGAATTCGCACTGCTTTAGCTCAATATCGTGAACTAGCTGCTTTTTCTCAATTTGCTTCGGAACTAGATGAAGTTACTCAAAAGCAATTGCAGCATGGTCAAAAAGTAACTGAATTATTAAAACAGAAACAATATGCACCTATGTCTATTTCATGTCAATCCATCATTTTGTTTGCAGCAGTGCATGGTTATTTAGAAGATGTTGAGGTTTCAAAAATAAGTGATTTTGAGTCTGCATTAATATTGTATATGACTTATACGGAAAAGGAGCTGATTAAAATAATTGATTACGATGGTGTATATAATATTAACATTGAAAATAAATTTAAAAGCATTCTTGAGACTTTTAAATCAAATCAATCTTGGTAAATTCAAACGCGTTATCGTTGCGGAATAGAAATATGTCTGGTTTAAAAGAAATACGCGGAAAAATAGATAGCATTCGCAATATACAAAAAATTGCCAAGGCTATGGAAATGATTTCTGCTGCTAAGATTTATCAAACTCAGAGGCGTATGTTAATAAGTAAACCGTATGCGGAAACTATTCGTAAAGTAATTGATCATATTTCTTCAGGGACATTAGAATATAAACACTCTTATTTTTTAGAACGAAAAATTCAATCTGTTGGTTATTGGGTAGTCTCGACAGATAGAGGATTGACAGGAGGGTTAAATATTAACTTATTTAGAACATTATTGTGTGATTTTAAAAAATGGAATAATGCGGGAATAACGATTAGATTAGCTATTATCGGGTCAAAAGGTGCTTCTTTTTTACGTTCCATAAAACAAACAAAGATAGTCAGTTGTGTATATGGAATTGGAGATGCTCCTAAAATGTCAACTTTAATTGGGTCTGTGAGAGTAATGTTGCAGTTGTATGATAATAACCAGATAGATAGGCTATATTTAGCGTATAATAAATTTGTTAATACTTTAACTCAGAGTCCTCAGGTTGTACAGATCCTTCCAATTATTTCCTCAAAAAACTCTGTATTACAAACTAAATATTGGGATTATTTATATGAACCTGATTCTAAAGTATTGTTAAACAGTTTATTACACAGATATATTGAATCACAAATTTACCAAGGAGTAGTAGAAAATTTAGCTAGTGAACAATCTGCTCGAATGATGGCTATGAAGACAGCTTCGGATAATGGAGAAGTTATTATTAATGATTTAAAGTTATTTTATAATAAAGCTAGACAAACTAAAATTACGGAAGAACTGATAGAAGTTGTTGCAGGAGCTTCTGTAATATAAATTTAAAAGATAGTTAGAGGTGTAATTAATATGAGCTCTGGAAAAATTGTCCAGGTTATTGGGGCGGTGGTTGATGTTGCGTTTCATCAAGATGTGGTGCCGACTGTATACCATGCGCTTGAAGTACATATTGATAATTTTAATAAAAAGTTAATATTGGAAGTAGCGCAACAATTAGGTGGAGGTATAGTACGTTGCATTGCAATGGGCAATACAGATGGATTACGTCGTGGGTTAGTAGCAATTGATTTAAAACACTCTATTGAAGTTCCGGTAGGAAAGGAAACTTTAGGTCGTGTAATGAATGTGTTAGGTGAACCAATTGATATGAAAGGACCAATTAAAGAAAAAGAAAGGTGGTCCATTCATAGAGCTGCTCCACTTTATTCCGAATTATCTACTGACCAGGATTTGTTAGTTACTGGTATTAAAGTAATTGATTTAATGTGCCCGTTTTCTAAAGGAGGGAAAATAGGTCTTTTTGGAGGAGCAGGAGTTGGAAAGACCGTCAATATGATGGAACTTATTCGTAATATTGCCGTAGAACATTCTGGTTACTCGGTATTTGTTGGTGTCGGGGAACGTACTCGTGAAGGTAATGATTTTTATAACGAAATGATAAACTCTGATGTTATTAATAAAGTTGCTTTAGTATATGGCCAAATGAATGAGCCGCCTGGAAATAGATTGCGTGTGGCTTTAACTGGTCTGACTATGGCGGAAAAATTTAGAGATGAAGGGCATGATGTATTGCTATTTATAGATAATATATATCGTTATACTCTTGCTGGAACTGAAGTTTCTGCATTATTAGGGCGTATTCCATCGGCGGTAGGATATCAATCTACATTGTCAGAAGAAATGGGTATTTTGCAAGAACGTATTACTTCTACAAGTTTAGGATCAATTACTTCTGTACAAGCAGTATATGTACCTGCAGACGACCTTACGGATCCATCTCCCGCTACTACTTTTTCTCATTTAGATGCAACTATAGTTTTAAGTCGTCAAATTGCTGCTCTTGGTATTTATCCTTCGGTAGATCCATTAGATTCTAATAGTCAACAATTAAATCCACTTATTGTAGGGCAAGAACATTACAATGTGGCTCGTGATGTGAAATCTACCCTTCAACGTTATCAAGAACTTAAAGATATTATTGCGATTTTAGGTATGGATGAATTATCAGAAGAAGATAAATTAATAGTATTACGTTCGAGAAAAATTCAACGGTTTTTATCGCAACCCTTTTTTGTTGCTGAAGTATTTACTGGATTTTCTGGTACATATGTTTCTTTAAGAGATACTATTCAAGGATTTAAAGAAATCATAGAAGGCAAATATGATCATATTCCAGAGCAAGCATTTTATATGGTAGGTACTATCGAAGAGGTTATAGAAAAAAATAAAACGCTTTGAATTTTTTTTATTTTATTAATAAAAGGTCTAGAGATCAGAATGTCTGAATGTACTTATCATTTAACTGTTGTTTCTGTTGAAAGAAAAATTTTCTCTGGTGTAGTTCGTAAAATTCAAGTAACAGGTATTGAAGGTGAGATGGGTATTTTTCCAGGTCATACTCCGTTACTTACGGCGATTAAGCCAGGAGTATTGCGCATAGTAAAATCATATGATAATGAAGAATATGTGTATATATCGGGAGGTATACTTGAGGTTCAGAGAAATATAGTGACGATATTGGCGGATACAGCCATTCGAGCGGAAGAATTAGATGAAAAAAAGGCCAGAGAAGCTAAATATGAAGCTGAAAAACATATTAAAAATTATCGACATAGTTTTGATATAGATTATATTAAAATAACTTCAGATATATCTAAAGCCATTGCAAAATTGAGATTAATGGAATTAACTAAAAAAAATAAGAATATGTAACTAGTAATAATATTTCTATTTGTTGTATAAATAATTTTTCTGTTTATGTATGCGAGTTATATATTTAATGTAATAAGAATAGTTTATAACTAAAAATAAGAATCATAAGAAATATATAAAGATTATGTCGTATATTAATTTCAGCGCGATTATCCTTGCTGCTGGTAGAGGTAACAGAATGTTGTCTGATACGCCAAAGGTGTTGTACCAAATTGGTGGTAAGTGTATGTTACAACATTTAATTGATTCTGTAATACAGGTAGGCGTTAGGTCCATATATGTGGTATATGGATACAAAGGAGAAATGATAATAAAAAAAATTAATACAGATCAATACAAAATTCCTGTGCATTGGATATTGCAAAATGATCTTGTTGGGACTGGAGATGCTGTTCGGAGAGTGTTACCCGTCATTAGTGATGGTGAAGAAGTTCTTGTTTTATATGGTGATGTTCCTTTTGTTTCTTATCAAACATTACAACGATTGCATGCCATTAAATCCCAATGTGATATAAGTATGTTAACTGCTACACTATCTAACCCAAAAGGATACGGACGTATTATTCGGAACCAGGAAGGAAGTGTTGTCAGAATTATAGAACATGATGATATCATCAATGATGACCAAAAAAAAATTAAGGAAGTCAGTACTGGTATTTTTATTGCTATTTCTGATCATTTAAAGTGTTGGTTAAGCGCATTAACAACTCATAAGTCAAAAAATGAATTTTATTTAACAGATATAGTGCAGATAGCTCATCAATCAGGTTACAGTATACATACTATGTGTCCTACTGATACATTTGAAATAATGGGAGTAAATAGCAAATCAGATTTTGTTTATTTAGATAAACGATATCAACAAAGAAAAGTACAATATTTGTTATCATCAGGGTTGATGATTATTGATCCAAATAGGTTTGATTTACGAGGAACATTAGTACATGGGAAGGATGTGTATATTGATATTAATGTGATCATTAAGGGACATGTTTCTTTGGGGAATAGAGTTAAAATAGGAGCAAGTTGTATATTGAAAGACACGGTAGTTGCAGATGATGTAGAGATATACCCGTTTTCAATTATTGAAAATACAAAAATAAGTTTCCAAAGCAAAGTTGGACCATTTGTTCGGTTGAGACCGGGAACTGAATTAAAAGAAAAAAGTCATGTGGGAAATTTTGTAGAGATAAAAAATACTCGGTTGGGCGAGAAATCCAAGGTCAAACACCTTAGTTATTTAGGTGATGCAGAAATTGGTGATCAAGTAAATATAGGGGCTGGTACTATTATTTGCAATTACGATGGCATCAAGAAACATCAAACGATTATTGGTGATGATGTTTTTATTGGAGCTGATAGTCAGCTGGTGGCTCCAGTTACTATTGGAAAACAGGCGACTATTGGAGCTGGAACTACAGTAACTCGAGATGTGCCAGCTAGTGAAACTATTATTAGTAGAATACGACAATTTTCTATATTAAATCGGAAGCGATCAAAAAAATAAAAAATAATTTTATTTTTTTATTATTCAAGAATTATTCGTCAATTAAACATTGTATTACACAGTTTACTAATAAATTAGTTATATATCACTGTCAAATGTGTATATTGGTTTGAATTATAATTTATTGATCTGTAGTCTATATGTAATCGTAGCAAAGAAACGGTATCATTCGAAATTTATATTTATTAAAATATTTGTAAATTACTTGTGAGTTTATAAGTCATCATTTTCCAATACAAAATGTAGAGAATATTCTTGTTAATAAATCATCAGGAGTAAACTTTCCGAAAATTTTGCTTAATTCCTTATGTGCTAACCCAAGATCTTCAGCAAAAAGTTCATTGATCGACATAGCAGATAATAGTTGTGTTTGAGCAGACAAAAGGCATTTAGAAGATTTTTCAAGAGCATCTAAGTGACGTCTACGAGCAATGAAATTCCCTTGGTTTTCAGAAAGATTGAAAGAACAATTTTTCTGTATTTGAAATTTGATATTATTACTTAAATATTCTTTTAATAAGTCTGTTCCATCATCAAATAAAGCTGATAACGTGATATTTGTATAATTATTTAGTATACTAATTCCTATTTGATTTT
Source organism: Blochmannia endosymbiont of Camponotus sp. (assembly GCF_023586365.1). Lineage (NCBI taxonomy): Bacteria > Pseudomonadati > Pseudomonadota > Gammaproteobacteria > Enterobacterales > Enterobacteriaceae > Candidatus Blochmanniella > Blochmannia endosymbiont of Camponotus sp. The sequence goes on along the minus strand of NZ_CP097759.1, from coordinate 632,217 downwards.
TAGTTAAATCAGATTTGTTATGTATAACCGTGATGGGAGTTTTTTTCTTTTTACAAAATAATACTTTTTCTACGTGTTCTAGTGTGATGTCATGTTCCTCATTTTTTTCGTCGTTAGGATCAATTATCCATAATATATGATCTGCGTTACTTAATTCTTCCCATGTACGTTTCATCCCAATTTGTTCTATTTCATTATCGCCTTTTTTTTGTAGCCCAGCAGTATCAGTAATATGGAATGCTATTCCATTTAATTGGATACATTCATGTAATGTATCTCGGGTGGTTCCCGATATCGTACTTGTAATTGCCCTATCAGTCCCAACTAATGCATTAAATAAACTAGATTTTCCAGCATTTGGTTTTCCAGCAATTACTATTTTTATCCCTTCACGGAGTAAAACACCGTGATAGGCTGATTTATACATGTGTTGTATATCGTTTATAATGTTCCTTAATTTTTTTTTTATAGTTTCATATGGTAAAATACTAATTTCGTCTTCTGAAAAGTCAATAGATGATTCTGCATACATGCGTAGATTAGTAAGTTGTTCTGATATTATGTGTATTTTACGAGAAAAAGTTCCTTGTAAGGAATTGGATGCTGATTTTGCAGCTTGATATGAAGTAGCATCGATAATGTCAGCTATTGCTTCTGCTTGGACAAGATCTATTTTGTCATTTAAGAATGCTCGTTTGGTAAATTCTCCTGGATGTGCTATTCGAATATCAGAGGATGTTTTTAAAATACGTTCTAATAATATATCTAGAATTATTTGCCCTCCATGTCCATGGATTTCTAGTATGTTTTCCCCGGTAAAAGAATTTGGTTCGGGAAAAAACAAGGCTATTACTTGTTCTAATATGGATCCGTCCGCGTCTAAAAAAGGCAAATATTCTGCCTTTCTGGGATTTGGTATTTTTCCTAATAATTTAAGAGCAATTGAAGGAACGGATTTTCCAGATATTCGTATAACCCCAATACCTCCACGGCCTGGAGGTGTGGAAATAGCAACCACTGTATCTGTTGTATAGATCATAGTTGTTATATTACTTTAAAACATAGTATATATATACTTGAATTATAATTTTTTTAATATTTTTATTAGTTATTTTTATTGCGTAACCCTCGTTTTTCTAGTTCTCGATAAATCATGTATTGTTGGACAATAGTGATTATATTGCTTGCTATATAATATAATACTAAACCAGATGGGAACCATAAAAAAAATATAGTAAAAATTATTAACATGATAGTCATCATTTTTTTCTGTATTGCATCAGTAATTGTAGTAGGCGACATTTTTTGTATAAAAAACATAGTAATTCCCATTAATATCGGTAATATGTAATAAGGATCCTGAGCAGATAAATCATGAATCCAGAAAGCAAATTCAGCGTGCCTTAATTCTACAGAACCTGACAACATATAGTATAAAGCTAAGAATATTGGCATTTGAATTAATAAAGGTAAGCATCCCCCCAATGGATTCACTTTTTCTAATTTATATAATTCTATAGTTTTTTGATGATATCGATATTTGTCGTGTTTATATTCTTCTTGTATTATAGATAATTTAGGTTGTAGCATACGTATTTTTGCCATAGAAGTATATTGCGCTTTAGTTAAAGGATACATGGTTAGACGTATAATTAATGTTATAATGATAATAGATACACCCCAATTTTCTATGTAACTGTAAATAAAGCTCAATAATTTAAACAATGGTTGGGAGATAAACCACAACCATCCATAGTCAACCAATAGATCTAAATTTGGAGCTATTGCTTTCATTCTTTCTTGAATTTTTGGTCCTATCCATAATATAGATTGGAATTTACCTGTTTCTCCTATCGGGAGATATATTGAATCAGATTGAAAACCTATAGCAGCACTATTATTATTATTATGGTAGGTAGCATAAAATGTGTTATTTCCTTGAGTAAGAGGTATCCAGGCTGTCGCAAAATATTTTTGTGACATTGCTATCCAACCTGTAGAGGTATTAATTTTTAAGTTCATATTTTTTATATCTTTAAAACTATATTTTTGATATTTTTTTTTATCAGTAGAATATGCTGGTCCTCGATAAGAGTATAAAGGAAAATTATCTCCGTTATCGATGTTATTATATGATTTGGGATAGTGTTCGGATTGTACTATATTACCAAACAATTTAATTCTTAATGGATAAGTGCTCATATTATTTACGGTATAGGATACATATATGGAGTAGTCATTTCTATTAAAAATATAATTCTTAGTATATGTAATCCCGTCGGCAGCGTAATGTGTTAAAGTTAATTGTAATTTATTTTCATTTTTTGGTATGGTGTATATGCTTTTGTCAGTTGAGGTAGTGTACAAAAATTTTTTGTTATTACATGATTTACCCGGTATGTTTTCGTTTATTAGTCCACTATTTGTTTGATATATAAAATCTTGTGAAGTACTTAATAAATGAAAAGGTTCTTTAGAATGTAAATTCTCTAAATAGTTCACTAGATATGCTTCTTCAATATCTCCTCCATAAGTATTTATTTTTAATAACAACACGTCTGTTTTTACTGTAATCATATGACTTCTGTGATTAACATGTTTTATTTCATCATTATCTTCAGAACGAATTAATGGATATGTATTTTCATGTATATTTATTTTTTGAATATTAGTTCTTTGATGATATTCTGTGTGCCATATTTGCCATAGTATAAATGACATAATTAGAAAAGCTATCACAAAGAAATTACGTTGCGAATCCATGTTGATTATGTCCTGAATATGTGAATGTGAATAATATTTAAAATCTTCATTGTTATTTAAGGTTAAAGGATGGCATTGCAATATACGAATACATGTTATCCAGATACCTCGTAATACTCCGAATTTACGTATTGATTCCACCCCATATTGAGAACATGTTTTTTGAAAACGACAACGATGACCCAATATAGGACTAATACTGATTTGGTATCCATATATTAGCCAAATTATGCTTTTTTCTATTAACACAAATGGCGATACCATAATTTTTCGAGCTCTTGTATCAATGTTTGATTTTTATAATGAATAATCTCTTTTGAGCGGATGGTTATAACAAAGTCTTTAGCCAATAAGTTATGTTGATATATACGAAAAGTTTCACGAATATGTCTTTTTATTCTATTGCGCTCATGAGCGCACTTAACATATTTTTTTGAGATAGCTAGCCCAATACGAGGATGTCCTAATCGATTGGATCGACTGAATAAAGTGATTCCACTTGTTTTAACGCGTTCTGGTTTTTGAAATACAAAAATAAACTCATTTAAAGTTAACAAACGTGCTTGTTTAGGTAAAAATTTTCTATTCATTTGGTTGCACTAATAAAATTTTAGTGAATATTTAAAATAGATACAACCAATCGAACGCGCCCTTTAGACCTACGCCTTGATAATATTTTACGGCCTTGTCTTCTTGACATTCTTGCTCTAAACCCGTGCGTTCTATTGCGTTTTAGTATGGAAGGCTGGAAGGTGCGTTTCATATTTACATTCTTGTGTATTTATTTGATAATAAGAATAAAATTTTTTAATTGTTGTTAGTTAATTATCATGCGTTGATAATTGACACTTATATTATAGGATATAGTATACAAAGTCAAAATATTTAAATTTTGTTTCACTATGTTCGATAATAATTGTTTTGTAAGAATAGTACTAATAGAAGGTGATTACTTGCGTGAATGTATTATTCGGTTTTTAATTCGTCAATGTGTTTATGTTTCAATTTTGCATATTATATTGTGCGATATGTGTTTGAGATTTTTAAATTGATATCATATCATCATGTGATTATTTGACATGTTACTTTTTAATAAGTTTAGTTATGAATTTTATAATAGATAGGAAATTATTATATCAACCTTTGCAAAAAGTCGTGGGCATTCTTAGCGGGCGCCCAAGAATGCCCATATTAACTCATGTGCTATTAGAAGTGAATGATAACTGCTTATGTATTACTGCTACAGATTTAGAAATAGAGATAACAGTTCGCATTATATTACAAGATACATGTCCCATTGGATCTGTGACAGTACCAGGGCGTAAGTTTTTTGAAATTTGTCGAAGTTTATCTGAATCATCAAAAATTTCTATAGTATCAAAAGACAAAAAACTGATTATTTGTTCTGGATGTAGTAAATTTTATTTATCTACATTTTCTTCGTTAGATTTTCCTAAATTAGAAAAATGGGATAATGATTTAAAATTAGTTATATCCCAGGCTACTTTAAAAAAAATGATTGAATTAACCCAATTTGCTATGGGTCATCAAGATGTACGTTATTGCCTAAATGGTATACTGTTTGAAACCAAAGAACATGTCTTACGTATTGTTGCGACAGATGGGCATCGGTTGGCAAGTTGTGAAGTAACTATGGATGTATTATTACCTGATCAATCATCGATTATACCTCGTAAGGGCGTTATTGAAATCTTACGTTTGTTGAACGTTAAAGAAAAATTAGTTAATATTCAGACAAATAATAATAATATTCGTATGGAGACAGAGAATTATACTTTTACTTCTAAATTGATTGATGCAATTTTTCCAAATTGTCATGATGTTTTTGTAAAGCGTTCAAAAAATTTTTTGGAAGTAGAATGCGATATTTTGAAGCAGGCTTTAAAACGTGCAGCTATTCTTACGAATGAAAAACTTCGTATCGTTCAATTTACATTAATTACTAATCAATTAAAAATAACCGCGTATAATTTTGAACATGAAGCATCGGAAGAAATTTTGGATGTTTTATATTCAGGTCAGAATACGAAAATATCTTTTAATGTAGATTACTTGATTGATGTTCTTCAGGTAATGGATACTCAGTTTTTACGGTTTTATTTGACAGATGAAGTATCCAGTGTGCAAATTGAAGGCACCGAGAAATATTATGGAGCAACATATATCGTCATGCCAATTCGGGTATAATAATGATTTACAGATTGTAACCTAGCATGTATTTTAATGGCTATTACTTGTGATTAAATGGATAGCACGCAATAACAATAATACTAGAACGTATAAACTATCTACATGATTAGATATTTAAAATTCAAAAAAGTATAAATCGATATACTTTTCTTATGAAAATAAATTTTTCTCGTCATGATAAAAAGTATGTATGCATATATGCGTGTATATTTAGTAAGTGTAATAGTTCGGTTGCAGTTATATTTGGTTATATGTATTTTTGGAAAAATTAGTTCATATTATATGTGTATTTATACAGGAATAAGATCATGTTGAGTGCTTATAATTCTTCAAGTATTAAGATCTTAAAAGGGTTGGATGCAGTACGAAAACGTCCTGGGATGTATATTGGGGATACTGACGATGGAACAGGATTGCACCACATGGTATTTGAAGTAGTGGATAACGCTATTGACGAAGCTATTTCAGGGTATTGCAAAAAAATAGTAGTAATAATTCATCAGGATCATTCAGTATCGGTTCAGGATGATGGACGTGGTATTCCCACGGGTATACATGAAGAAGAAGGAGTATCTGCGGCTGAAGTTATTATGACAATATTGCATGCTGGAGGTAAATTTGACAACAGTAATTATAAAGTGTCAGGAGGATTGCATGGCGTTGGAGTGTCAGTAGTAAACGCATTGTCGGAGAGATTGGAGTTAGTAATAAAAAGAGATTTTAAAACCTACAAACAGGTGTATTGTGAAGGAAAACCGCTATCACCTTTAGAAATTATAGGCGACAGCGAACATAGTGGCACCATAGTGCGGTTTTGGCCAAGTCTTAAAACGTTTACAGGTAAGACTGAGTTTCAATATGATATTTTAGCTAGACGTTTTCGAGAGTTATCGTTTTTAAATTCTGGAATCGTAATTATTTTGCGTGATTGTCGCAATAATAAAGAAGAAAATTTTCATTGTGCAGGTGGAGTGAAAGCTTTTGTAAAGTATTTGAGTATCAATAAAACATCAATCCATCCTAATATATTTTATTGCTTAGGTAATAAAGGGGAAATTAATATAGAGGTTGCATTACAATGGAATGATAACTTTCAAGAAAAGATATATTCTTTTACTAACAATATCCCTCAACGGGATGGAGGAACTCATTTATCGGGATTAAAAGCTGCTATTACAAGAACACTGCATTTTTATATGGATAAAGAAGGGTATAATAGAAAAGTTAAGGTTGTAACCATAGGAGACGATGCTAGAGAAGGACTTGTTGCTATATTATCTATTAAAGTACCGGATCCAAAATTTTCTTCTCAAACTAAGGATAAATTGGTGTCATCAGAAGTGAAAACCGCTGTTGAGTCATTAGTTTATGAAAAGTTAATAGAATTTTTTTTAGAAAATCCAATAGATTCTAAGAATATAGTAAATAAAGTTATAGGGGCTGCCCGCGCTCGAGAAGCAGCGAGAAAAATTAGAGATTTGACACGTCGTAAGGGTTTATCAGAGTTTTCAACTCTTCCAGGTAAATTAGCTGATTGTCAAGAGAAAAATCCAGTTTATTCTGAATTATATTTGGTAGAAGGAGATTCTGCTGGTGGTTCTGCAAAACAAGGTAGAAATCGTAAAAATCAAGCAATACTACCACTTAAGGGGAAAATATTGAATGTAGAAAAAGCACGTTTCGATAAAATGTTGACTTCTCAGGAAGTAATGACATTGATTACTGCTCTTGGATGTGGAATTGGCCCAAATGAATATAATCCAGATAAATTGAGATACCACAATATTATAGTTATGACGGATGCAGATGTCGACGGCGCGCATATTCGGACTTTGTTATTGACTTTTTTTTATCGCCAGATGCCAGAAATTATTGAAAGAGGACATATATTTATCGCGCAACCTCCTTTATATAAAGTTCAGAAAGGACACCAAGAGCGATATCTTAAAGATGAAGAAGCAATGAGTAAATATCAAATATCAATAGCAGTAGGAAGTTCTTGTTTTTACATTAATCCTGATACACCTCCTTTGAAAGGAAAAATATTGGAACAATTAGTTTTTGAATATTATTTAATACAAAAAATCATTGTTCGTATGGAACATCAATTTCCAAAGATACTATTGAACAGACTAATTTATCATTCAGTTCTATCCGAGGAACAATACTATTGTTATGAAAGCGTTAAAATATGGATGAGGTCTTTAGTTGACTCTTTGAGTAGTTTTGAAGAATATGGCAGTAGTTATGATTTTATTATTTTAAAACATCATGAGAATGAATATTTTGAGCCGATATTACGTATACGAACATACGGTATTAACATAGATTATGTATTAGGTATAGATTTTATTAAAAGTTATGAATATAAAAAACTAGTTTCTTTTGGGATGCGAATGAACGAGTTGTTTCTTTCAGATGCGTACATAGAATATGGGATATCTCGTAAACAGGTATATTCTTTTGATCAAGCAATGGAATGGCTTATGCAAGAATCTAGAAAAGGATTAATAATACAACGCTATAAAGGACTAGGTGAAATGAATCCAGATCAATTATGGGAAACAACTATGAACCCTAAAAACAGATGTATGTTGCGTGTAACAATAAAAGATGCGATAGAAGCTGATCATTTGTTTACTACGCTCATGGGTGATTTAGTGGAACCAAGACGTGCATTTATTGAAAAGAATGCGTTAAAAGCAACAAATGTAGATTATTAAATTATGAAGATAATTTAATATATGAATTTTATATAGAAAAATGGTTTTCTGAGTCAATAGATTGTTATTATGTAATTATGTATTGATATTATCGGTATAAATAGTACTATAATGCAGGTGGGTGATATTAGAGTAAAAGATTTAATAATTAAACTTTATTTAATTTTTTGTATTCATAAAAGTTATCAAACACTTGATTAGGAGTATTATGTATGCATAATTTCGATTTTTCACCATTGTATGGTTCTGTCATTGGATTTGATAGATTAGTGAATTTTTTGGAGATTGGACAAAGTAATGGAAGTTATCCGCCCTATAATGTTGAGTTAGTGAGCGAACACAAATACTGTATTTCTATTGTAGTAGCCGGTTTTACGAATAGTGAGTTGGATATTACAATGCATGATAATATGTTAGTAGTAAAAGGAATACATATTGATTCTCATCAAAATTCTAAGAATTATTTGTATCAGGGTATTACTGAGCATAATTTTGAAAGAAAATTTCAATTATCCGAACACATTCAAATAACAGGCGCAAATTTGGAATATGGAATTCTTTATATACATTTAGAAAGAATCCTGCCAGATACATTAAAGCCAAGGCGCATAGAAATTAAATAGGATAAATTTATTGTTATATTTATTTGTTAATGTGTGCGATAATCAAGCCGGGCTTTATTAATTGTTATATATACGGGAGCTCGGTTTGTTTTTTAGTTTTTGATGTTCAATTAGCATCGGTTACGTATGTGTATTAGTTTAATACTGAAATATCAGATTAATTTTTTCGAACGTAGTTCATTTTTTAAATAAGCATAAAAAATTGGAGCTGCTATTAAGCCTTCTAATCCAAATATTGATTCTAGTACAAGCATTGAAAGTATCAATTCCCAAGGGTTAGCATTGATTTTATTTCCAATAATTTCGGCATTCAGAAAATATTCTAATTTATGAATTAACACTAAATAAATGAGCATCATTACTCCGATGCTTAATGAGATAGATAAAGCCGAAATAGTAATCATAATATTGGAAATAAGATTACCAATAATTGGTAACATACCCAAAATAAAAGTCATGATAGTTAAGGTCTTTCCTAATGGTAAAGACTGCCCAATTAATGGTAATAAAACAAAAATTATAATAGATGTTAACAATGTGTTTACTGAAGAAATTTTAATTTGAGCAAAAACAATGTTACGAAACGCCCTAGAAAGATTGTATATACGTTCTGATAATTGAGTAATAAAAAATGTATTATGAGTGTGTTGTTGTGTAGATTTAGAACAAGATATTAAAACACCAACTACTACTCCTACTAGTAAAGTAATAAATCCGTGTAAGAAAGTATGTCCCATATTTCGAATAAGAATTAAGTGTGACTCAATCCAAGTAAATATTTGATCTTTTAGTTCTTCGGTAGTGTTTGGTAAAAAAGAAGGTAAAAAATCAGGAAGTCTTTTTTTAAAATCAGAGAAGATTCTATTAATTTCAATGGAAATACTAATTTTATTAACATCTTCTGAGAAAAAATTAGTACAATTAATAATTCCTATGGTTATAACAATAGATATACTTATGAGAATGAATGCTACCGCAACCCAACGAGCACGATTTATTCCAATAAATCGTTCAAAGTAAGACGCGAAAGATATTATAATTTCATAAGTTAAAAATCCAGAAAAAAAACAAGGAAATAAACCCAATGGTATCACGATCATTATAAAAATAAACATTATTAGATAAGAAATTATTATGATTGGTGTCTTTCGGGAAATCATTTTTATATCCTAGCGCATGTAGATTTCTGCAGTATACAATTTCTTATCGATATTAAGGACAAAACCACGGTATTCATGACATATGAATGTGGATTTTTTTATTTCGTTTATATAGCATATTTATAAAACCGATGTAGAATCAATGTGTTTTAAATAATTTATTTTAAAAATATCTCATAATTATATATGTGTGTTGAAAAAATAACATCTAATACTAATAGATATAAAAATATAAGCATTGATATTTTGTGATGACCTATACATGTATAATATATACTGATTTTTTAATTTAAAAATATTTTAATTACATGATAGCAACTATTTTCTGTAAATATAGATTCAGTTTTCATGACATTATAAATGTTATTAATAATAATTAATGAATCATTTTTATTTTTTTAAGTAGGTGTGAAACTTACAATATTTTTTTAATAGATAAGATAAAATGCACGATAACAATGATACAAAAACTTTTCAAGGACTAATACGGGCATTAGAAAGTTATTGGGAAGGTTATGGTTGTATCGCCGCTCAACCATTAGATATAGAAGTTGGAGCAGCTACTTCACATCCTATGACTTTTTTTAATGCTATTGGCCCAGAACCTGTTGCTGTCTCTTATGTTCAGGTATCTCGCCGCCCGATGGATAGTCGATATGGTCACAATCCAAATAAGTTGCAACAATATTATCAGTTTCAAGTAATTATAAAACCTTCTCCAAAAAATATGCTGCAACTATATTTAGATTCTTTAAAAAAACTTGGATTAAATCACATAAAAAATGATATTTTTTTTATTGAAGATAATTGGGAAAATCCTACGCTTGGAGCATGGGGATTAGGTTGGGAAGTTTGGTTGAATGGCATGGAAATTACACAACTTACTTATTTTCAGCAAATAGGTGGATTAGAATGCAGACCTGTTACTGGAGAAATCACTTATGGTTTAGAGCGCTTATCTTTATTCTTACAAGGAGTAAATCATGTCTATGATTTGATTTGGAGTTATGGTGCATTAGGACCTGTTACGTATGGAGATTTATTTCATCAAAATGAATTAGAACAATCAATTTATAATTGTGAGCATACGGATATTGAATTTTTATTTAAAATTTTTAGTCAATATGAAAATGAGATAAAATACTTAATTACTATGACACAACCATTACTTATGCCAGCATATGAACGAGTTTTAAAAGCAATACATATTTTTAATTTATTAGACGCCAGAAAAGTAATTTCCATTACGGAAAGGAAAAATTATATTTTACGTATTCGCAAATTATCAAAAATGATAGCAGAAGCTTACTATGTATCTCGTAGAAAATTAGGATTTCCTATGTGTATGAGGAAATGATAATATAATGAAAGGATAATTTTATAATGAAAGTATGTACGTTTTTAGTAGAAATTGGTACTGAATCGTTACCATCTAAAATTTTAAAAAAATTAGGAAAAGACTTTTTTTATCAAATTATTAGTGGATTTAAAAAAAATAATTTTGTTTACGATAAGGTTAACTGGTTTGCATCTTCATGTCGTTTAGCAGTCAAGGCTAATTTAGTAATAAAAAGTGATTCTAACAACACTAATATTGAATGCGTTGATCAATCAGATACTACTAGCGACACGTATGACAAATATATTAACAATACAGATACTCAAATTAATCATATAGTTAATAATATCAATATTAGAAGTAATGTGTGTGCTAATAATTTTCAAAAAATATTGGAATGTGATAGAAATATAGGAATACATAAAAATTTAAAATATTTATTGTGCAAAATAATTAGTTCCGCTTTAGAAAAATTAAGCAATTATGAAATGATGCGTTGGAGCGACATAGATGTTCCATTTGTTCGCCCTGTTCGTACTGTAACTATGTTGTTAGATACATATCTTATTCCGGGTTGTTTTTTTGGTATAAAAACAGATCGAGTATTGTATGGTAATAGATGTATGGAAGACGATAAAATTACTCTCGAACACGCAGATCATTATCCAGATGTTTTGATTAAAAACGGTTGGGTAATAGCAGATTATGATACCCGTAAAAATACCATATGCGCAGAGATAGAAAAAGAAGCTAGAAAACTCGGGGGAGTTGTAGATGTTCAGGATGCAAATAGTTTGTTAGAAGAGGTTACTTCGTTAGTAGAATGGCCTGTAATTCTTTCTGGTCAATTTAATAATAAATTTTTGGTATTGCCACGTGAAGTAATACTTCATATTATGAGATACGATCAAAAGTATTTTCCGGTATATAATGTTATCGATGGAGTCTTATTACCGTATTTTATTTTCGTATCGAATACGATTTCAGATAACTATAAAAAAATTATTAATGGACATGAAAATGTGATAATTCCACGTTTAATGGATGCAGAGTTTTTTTTAATGCAAGATAATACATGTCGTTTAGAAGATTACATACCTAAATTAAATTCTGTGTTATTTCATAGAAGACTTGGTACTTTGCGTGATAAAAGTTGGCGTATAGAAGAATTATCTGGATGGATTGCTGAGAAAATAGGTATAGATATAAAGCAAACGAGACGCGCTGGATATTTATGTAAGTGTGATTTAATGAGCAATATGGTATTTGAGTTTCCTTCGACTCAGGGAACTATTGGTATGTATTATGCTCGCCGTGATGGTGAATCAGAAGAAATAGCATTAGCACAAAAGGAACATTATAAACCACGTTTTTCTAAGGATAAACTTCCTACTACTCATATTTCTTGTGCTGTATCTATTGCAGATAAAATGGATACTATATCAGGTATATTTGGCGTTAAAGAGTTACCGAAAGGTAATAGAGATCCGTTTGCTTTAAAAAGATCTGCAATTGGGATTTTACGTATTCTTATATATAAAAAATTACCAATAAACTTATTTGATCTAATACAAAAGTCAGTAAAATTATATGGTTCACAATTAATGAATACGACAGTTATTAATGATATTCATAATTTTATGTATAAGCGTTTGTTTTCGTGGTATCATTCAAGAGGGTATAAATTAGATGTTATTAGATCAGTTTTAAATGTTAAATCTGGTAATGTAGTAGATATCGATGCCCGAATACAAGCAGTCACTGATTTTTTTGGATTACAAAAAGAGGAAAACGTTAAATTAAATTTAATTTATAAACGCATATCTAATATACTATTAAAAAATAAAATCTCTTATAATGAGGATGTGCAGTATTTTTTATTAAAAATTCCAGAAGAAATATGTTTAGCCATGGAGGTAATTTCTATAGAAAAAAGATTGCAAGTATTGTGTGCGGATTATCGTTATTATGATGCACTAACTGTCGTATTAACAATAATGAGCGCAGTAAATTCATTTTTTGATAATGTTATGATTATGGATGAAAATGAAAATGTGAGAATTAATCGATTAACCTTGCTAAATAAGGTTAGAAATTTATTTTTAAAGGTGGCAGATATTTCTTTATTACATGTTTAAATGTACATCTGTATATATTCATTATGTTCTCAGTAGCCCGTAATCATCCTTTACGGGCTACTGAAGTCATGACTGATAATTATCATTTATATCAAAATGTAATCGATGTCTAGAATATGATCAAATGTTTGATATGCATGTAAAACTTATAACCCAACTTAAGTTAATAACAAGCATTTTTATATTTGATTAAATTGCGCGCATACTTCATCCCAGTTGACTACATTCCAAAATGATCTAATATAATCTAAACGCCGATTTTGATATTTTAAATAATAAGCGTGTTCCCACACATCTAATCCAAGAATTGGGTGTCCATTTGTTCCGGAGATATCTGCCCCCATTAATGGGTTATCTTGATTGGCAGTAGATACTATAGACAAAATATTATTTTGTTTTATGAGCCATATCCAACCAGATCCAAAACGACTGATAGCAGTTTTTTCAAAATGATCTTTAAAAGAAGAGATACTTGAAAAGTTATATTCTATTGCGTCTTTTAATGAACCTTGAAGTATAGTATTCTTTTTAAGATACTTCCAAAAAAGGCTATGATTGATATGTCCTCCAGCATTGTTGCGTAATATAGTTTTTTTGTGATTAGGCAAATGGTTTAATTTTTTTATTAATTCTATGATAGGTAGATTGGAAAATTCAGGCAAGTCAATTAGTGCTGCATTAGTGTTATCGATATATGTTTGATGGTGTTTTGTATGATGAATCTTCATAGTTTTTTCATCAAAAAATGGCTCTAAAGCATCATATGAATAAGTTAAAGAAGGCAGTATAAAATTCATAATAAAATTTCTCCATAATTATGTAAATATTAAGAGTAGTAATGTTAAGAACAATTCAAATTATACATTCATTAATAAATAATGTATACAAGTAGATTATTTATTAATGAATGTATAAAAATAATTGCATTTTTGAATTGATATTTATGTATATATTAATTTTTAATAAAACATGATATTATAATAATATAATCGAAATATACATTCAGTACTTATTTTATTGATAAGATTGAATGAGTAATTTTTAGATTCTATTATTATTAATTGTGTTAATAAAAGCAAAAATATTTCCATTTAAATCGCAAGTTATATATATATGACTATACTTATAGTACGGTGAGTAGCGTAGTTTGGTAGCGCAATACGTTCGGGACGTATAGGTCGAAGGTTCAAATCCTTCCTCACCGATATGAAACTAATAACGTATTTTTATTTAATTATTTATACGAAATGATACTGTAATTAAGATTATTTAATAGATATTAAAAAAATATATCCTCAAGATATATATATGTGTCTCGTTACACATATACACTCGATATAACGGAATATTTTAAAATTGGCGACATAATAGCTACAAATTTTTTAGGTTTTATTATATGGATAGTAATCCGTTATTAAATTATTCTATATTTCCTCCATTTTCTTCTATTAAGGTACATCATGTAAAAGAGGCTGTACAAAAGGTTTTGACTAATTGTTATAATACGGTAAATCAGATTGTATCCGAAAGACGTATAAATTGGGATACGCTATATTATCCATTGATGATTGCAGAAAATGAATTGCAACGTACTTGGTCTCCGATAACACATTTAAATTCTGTACAACATAACCTAGAATTACGTAAGGTTTATGAAGAAAGTCTATCGTTTATTTTTGAATATAGAAACTGGATCAATCAACATGATGGATTGTATAAGTCTTATCAAGCATTACAACATGGAGATTCTTATCAAAAGTTGAGCGTAATACAGAAAAAAGTATTAAATAATATTTTACATAATTTTAAGTTCTCGGGGATTTATCTATCTCCACAGAAAAAAAAAATATATGCACATATAACTTCTAGATTATCCCGATTGAGTTCAAATTATGCTAATAATGTGTTTGACGCAACGTTAGGTTGGAATAAGTTAATTACTGAAAAAAGATTACTATCTGGGATACCAGAGCATACATTGGAGATTGCTCGCTTAGCAGCACAAGTTCGTGGAGAAAAAGGATGGTTATTTACATTGCAATACCCTAGTTATTCTTCAGTTCTTTTGTATTGCGATACACAAGAACTTAGAAAAGAGCTATATTGGGCTTTTAATACTCGTGCTTCTGATCAAGGACCCAATAGTGGAAAATGGGATAATACTTTAGTAATGGATGAAATTCTTGCATTACGCTATGAGCTAGCAAAAATATTAGGATTTAACACTTATCTTGAAAAATCTTTATCCAAAAGAATGATACAGAGCCCAGAACAAGTATTTAATTTTCTTATGAATTTATCTATTCAGATACGTGCTTATGAATATAAGGAATTTTTAGAAATACAAAATTTTGCTAAAAAAAAATGTTCTTGTGTATCTTTAAATCCATGGGATATTGCATATTATGGAGAGAAACAAAAACAATATCTTTTTTCTATTAAAAATGAAGAATTACGTTACTATTTTCCTGAAAAAACAGTACTTTATGGAATGTTTTCAGTAGTGAATCGTATTTATGGAATCACCATTAAAGAGCGCTATGACGTAGAAACATGGCATTCTGATGTACAATTTTTTGATATTTTTGATGAAGAAGATGAATGGATGGGAGGATTTTATTTAGATATATATCTTAGAGACGATAAACGAGAGGGCGCTTGGATGGATGAATTAGTGGGTAAGATGTATCGAAATAATACCATTATCCAAAAACCTATTGCATACTTAACTTGTAACTTTAATTGTTCAGAAAATCAGAAATCATCATGTTTGTTGACGCATCATGATGTGATAACTTTATTTCATGAATTTGGCCATGTACTACATCATATTATGACGCGTATTGATATTCCGGAAATATCTGGAGTTAATGGAGTGCCTTGGGATGCAGTAGAATTACCTAGTCAACTTATGGAAAAATTTTGTTGGGACCCTAATGTATTACAATTAATTTCTATGCATTATCAAAAAAAAGAACCGCTACCTGATTATATAATAAATAATTTATTAAAAACAAAAACATATCAATCATCATCTTATCTTTTACGTCAAGTGGTATATGGGTTATTTGATTTACGAATACATCATGAATATATGCCAGGGGAAAAGAGGAGTGCATTGAAAATATTTAACGAAGTAATAAAACAAGTATCAACGCATCATTTCTCAATGGATTGGGATCGGTTCCCTAATTCTTTTCTACATATTTTTTCGGATGATTATTCTGCGGGGTATTATAGTTATTTATGGGCAGATATGTTAGCGTCTAACGTTTGGTGTCGTTTTCAAGAAAAAGGTGTTCTTAATTCGAAAATAGGGAAATTATTTCTTAATGACATACTTGCGTTGGGGGGTACTATCGATTTGGAGAAATGTCTTGTAAAATTTTGTACACAAACTATGACAGTAGAATCTATGCTAAGGTATTATGGGATTTCTGATTCTATTGACCATTCTATGTCAGTAAAGTATATATAAATTATTAAAAATATTGTTTTAATATGTGAATCATTCTTACATTAAGAATGATAGATTGGTGTTTGTTCATTCTTATTGTAAATAAAGAATGTGATTTTTGTTTCTTAAAATAAGATATGTGTTTTTTAAATTATTGATTAAAAGAATTATCGATATACTGACGATAAAAGATTTTTCACATTAGTTTTTCTACCAGATATTTCGATAGTCATGTGTAAGGAAATTTGGATAATCGTGTTATCTATAAATAAAAGCGTTAAATTAATAAATAGGAATGGCCAATAAATATTATTTATTTTTAATTGCTTACAAAATTCTTAATTTTTAAATTTCATTTAAAATGAAAATGTTCTTTTTTAATAAAAAGATAGAACAATATGACAGGTGTGTTGATTTAATTTTTTTATTTGTTTTATATTTGAATATATTTGTGTAATAATCTTAATGCAGCCCAATAAAAACTCCCGCTTAGTACGATAGAGACAGGCACAGTTAATGACCAAGTTATTAATATATTTTTTATTGTTTTCCCTTGTACTCCCCATCCACGAATTAGCATGCTTCCTGTGATGGATGAGGATAACACATGAGTCGTTGAAACAGGCATACCAGCATAACTTGCTGTGCCTATGGATATAGCTGTGGTTAATTGGGCTGATAAACCTTGCGCATAAGTCATCTCTTTTTTTCCTATTTTTTCACCAATGGTAGTAGCAACCCGTTTCCACCCAATGATCGTTCCCAGAGATAATGACAATGCAACAGATAAAATAATCCAAGTTGGTGCATATTCAATTGTGTTCAGCAAATGTTCTTTTAAATGTTTAAGAAAATTTTTATTTTTATATGAGGTTTCTGGAAGCATTATGATTTGATCTAAAATATCTACTATATATATGAGTAGTTGTCTCATTTGGGAGCGTTGATCTATATTTAATTGAGCATAACTATCTAAATTTTCAAGTAATAATAAAGCGTTATTAATAATAGTAAGAGTTAATGAAAAATCATGAAAAATTTTTCTTAGTTGTATCTCTTTTTCTGAAGCAGAGAGATATTTGTTAAAGTATGTTACATTATTGTTATTCACAAACATTTGCGTAGAATCTTTGATGGAAGGAACGATACCTTTTAGTTGATTTAATGCTATTGATATAGGCATAGATGTTATTTCTGATGGCACGATAGTTTTAAAATTATTATAGTGTTGAGTATAATATTCATAAAAATTGCTAACGGCATTTCGAGTGCGAGATATTTCATGATTGCTAGCATGCATATTCAGCATAAAGTTTGCCGGAGCTACTCCTATTAACAGTAACATAACGAGCCCAATTCCTTTTTGCCCATCGTTTGCTCCATGAGAAAAACTAACTCCAGCTGCAGATAAAATTAATATAATACGAGTCCATAATGATGGTTGAGGTCTTCCATATTTTTGTGTTTGTTGGGTTGGAGTAATATGAATGTTTTTATGTTTTTTGTTGTTATTCCAATATCTACATAATATTAACATCATTATTCTAGCTAGCGTCAAACCTATTATCGGTGATATTATTAATGATAAAAAAATATTAATTAATTTCGGAATATTCAATCCTTGCACCATTGGGCAATGCGTAACAATTGCGTGCACTAATCCAATCCCAATTAATGCTCCAATTAGAGTATGAGAACTAGAGGTAGGAAACCTGAAATACCACGTTCCAAGATTCCACAGTATTGCTGCAAATAATGTGGAAAAAATCATAGCTAAAATATGATTAGCATTAGTATTCATAAAAAAATATGTAGGAAGTAAATGGATAATTGTATATGCAACACTTAAACCACTTAATGTTACGCCTAAAAAATTAAATATTCCTGACATTAATACTGCGTTATGAGAACGTAACGAACAGGTATAAATTACTGTGACTACAGAATTAGCAGTATCATGAAAACCATTAATAGCTTCATAAATAAATACGAGAATCAATGCGAGAATCAACATAATGCTGATGTGTATTTCTAAGTTGAAGAGAAAGTGTGACATGAGAAATACGCCATTATTAAAATGATAAAATTCGTATTATCTAAGAGAATCTATGTAGAGAAAAAGAAAATTATATTTTTTTATGATGATCATATGTATTTATGATATATTTTGCTATCGTATGATCATTTTTTTTATAAAAATATTTCATGTCTGCTTCCTATTGTATACGACAAAATATTTATTGGTTTAACAAATTGGCAATGGATACGATTACAGTAATACGTAGTTATTTCATGAAATACAAGCGAAATAAATATCCGGTAATGCCATTCTATATACTATGATAACGATATCAATCATTGATAGTATTATTGGTAAAGTTACAACGATTATATTATTTACTAATTTCATGTCAAATAAGCTTTTTTTTATTAAAAAGTGTTCTAATCTAGCACAGTTAATGCGTATTAATCAACCTATTGGGTTTTTTCTGTTATTATGGCCTACTTTATGGGGGCTGTGGTTATCACACAAAGGTATCCCTGACAAAGTTATTTTAATAGTGTTTGTTGTCGGAGCGCTGTGTATGCGCTCTGCAGGTTGTATAATCAATGATTATGTTGATTATGATATCGATAGGCATGTTCAACGTACTAAAATGCGTCCTTTAACATCTGGAAAGATTACGAAAAAAGAGGCATTAGTGACGTTAGCGATGCTTCTTTTTATTGCATTTATATTGGTTTTAAGTTTGAATTTTGTTACTATCTTTTTATCTGCAGTAGCTTTGATATTATCTTGGATATATCCATATCTTAAAAGATATACTTATTTCCCCCAATTAATATTAGGAATATTGTTTAGTTGGCCTATTTTAATGACGTTTACTGCAATTAATAATCCCATAAGTAGTACTGCTTGGTTATTATTTCTGACGAATACCGTATGGACAATAGTATATGACACACAGTATGCTATGATAGATCGAGAAGATGATATATGTGTTGGAATTAAATCATTTGCTGTATTTTTTGGTGACATGGATAAATTTTTGATAGGAATACTTCAATTATGTATTGTATTTATATTAGGAATTATTGGATGGAAGGAGCGATTTACTGTAGTATTTTATTTTTTTTCATTGTTTGGTGTCATCATATTATTTATGTGGCAACAAATATTAATTCATAAAAGAACACGAATAAGATATTTTCAGGCTTTTTTGAGTAATAATTATGTAGGTATGTTAGTGTTCATGGGTATTGCTTCGAGTTTTTGTTAATTTAAATATAATCAATTGCACTCTAAACAATAAGAGTGCTCGGAACAAACGTATTTAAATAAAAATGATTGCTGTCTGTAAGGAAATATTCATAACAAGTCCGTGGTATTTATAAAATAATTTTTATGCAGTTTATATAGATTCTGAATATTAATAATTTTAGTGTAAATTGGTACTAATATACAGGTGTAGTGGCAACATTAATTGTTAGTTAAATTAATGTGTATTATTGCGTTAGTTGATAACGTATATAAAAAATATTTTATTAATATCATTACACATATAAAAATAATTAGGCTTTAAAATGTGGTCGTAATTCAAGGTTAATACATTTAGGACATAGTCCGTGTGCTTCAATAATGTTATTAAACATAGTAAATCCTGTAATTTTAGCTGTGTTTTGTAAAATTTCTTCGATTCCTTTTGTCGTTTGTTCAGTAACCTGTTTGCAACTTTTACAAATAAAGAAAGCAAAATTATGTGATAATCCAAAAAAATAGCGGCATAACATAAAACTATTGGTGGATTCAATACGATGAATAAATCCTTGTGCTAACAGAAAGTTTAAAGCACGATAAATAGTGGAAGGTTTTGCATGAGGTAGTGAGGATTGTCGCAGTAAATGCAGCAAATCATAAGCGCTTATAGCTCCGTTGTATTGGGACATCAATCGTAATACTGCCAAGCGCTGCGGTGTTAAACGCACACATCGCTGTTCGCATAGTTTTTTAATTTGAGTTAATATTTTTTGGATATTAGTATCCATACTGTTCCTTAATTATTGATGATATGTTTATACTGCTGTCAGTATAGGAGGTACTGAAAAGATGATGCTATAGAGCAATTATATAGTATATAAAAAATTATGGACTTATTAAATTAATTACATTCTTTTACATTTATCATGTATACAGTTTACAGTAAGTGAATATGAATGATATTGTAGAATAATTACACACAAGCGATGTTATTTTTATCTATAATAGATGTTTATGTGTTGTATGTTTTTAATTCATTAATCAACTGTAAGTATTTTCAAATTACGTTAATGAAAATTCTGAGATTATTAGATACAAAAGCGTATTTTTTAACTTCATTTATAATATTTTAAATAACTAATATATGCGCGCATGATGTCTGTACATATGGTTTCATGATTTATATTAGTTTAATTATTTTGGGTGTTTTATATGGTATTGTAATAGCGGAAATATGATTGTGCATGTTTAAAATTTAGATATTTCTTGTTAAGGAAAATAGAAATTTATACGAGGAAAATATTAAAAAATGCATGTTTCTCATGATCAGCAAGTAAATAATATGAAAATACCACCGTATTCGTTAGAAGCTGAACAGTCAGTGCTGGGTGGTTTAATGTTAGATAATACTCAATGGGAATATATATCAGTACAAGTAAATTCTGATGATTTTTTTAATTATGCTCATCGAATTATTTTTAATGAAATGAAACGTTTATTGGAAACAAATAAACCTATTGATTTAATAACACTGTCAGAATCTTTAGAGATTCAAGGAAAATTGGAATTAGTCGGAGGATTTGCGTATTTAGCAGAATTATCAAAAAATGTTCCCAGTGCTTCTAATGTAGTTGCATATGCTGATATAGTACGTGAACGATCGGTAATACGCGCAATGATTTCTATAGCAAATAAAATTGCCGACGCTGGATATAATCCTCAAGGTCGACGCAGTGATGAGCTATTAGATTTAGCTGAATCTCTTATTTTTCAAATTTCACATAGTAAAAGCAATCATAATCTTAATCCAAAAGGAATAGACCATATTTTAGAAAAGACAGTTGCTCATATTGAACAGGTATGTAATAGACCGAAATACGGTGTTACCGGTGTTTCTAGCGGATATAAAGACCTGGATAAAAAAACTGATGGTTTACAAAAATCTGATCTTATAATTATTGCCGCACGCCCTTCTATGGGAAAAACTGCTTTTGCTATGAATTTATGTGAACATGCCGCGATGACCGAAAAAAAACCGGTATTGATATTTAGTTTGGAAATGCCTGGTGATCAAATTATGATACGTATGTTAGCTTCATTATCTCGAGTTGATCAAGTACGTATTCGCACGGGTCGACTGAATAATGAAGATCGAGAAAGAATTACTAGTGCTATGGAACTTCTTTTGGAAAAACGTAATATATATATTGACGATTCCTCGTGTTTAACACCTGCTGAAGTGCGTGGACGGGCGCGTAGGTTGTTCCGAGAACATGATGGCTTGAGTTTAATTATGATTGATTATTTGCAATTAATGAGAGTACCGTCTTTATCTAATAATCGCACATTAGAAATTTCCGAAATTTCTCGATCGTTAAAAGCTTTAGCTAAGGAATTGAAAGTGCCAGTTATAGCTATTTCTCAGTTAAATAGAGGTTTGGAGCAACGCAATGACAAGCACCCCGTTAACTCAGATTTGCGTGAGTCCGGAGCAATTGAACAAGATGCTGATTTGATTTTATTTATTTACCGTGATGAAGTATACCATGAAAACAGTGAAATGAAAGGGATCGCTGAGATTATCCTAGGGAAACAACGGAATGGCCCCATTGGTACCATACGATTGATGTTTAACGGACAATGCTCTCGATTCGATAACTATGTTGAATCTGGTCAATATTAATATTCTATTATTAATGTGGATTGGTTATAGAATATTATTATATGAAAATAATTTATGTATTTATTCTATGAAAAAGTTTTAATATCTGTTTTATGTCAAATGACATATAATGTACGTATATTATTTTTGTTATGTTTTATACTGCAATAAGCATAAAAAATGGAATGAATTATTATTTGAAATTCACTATTATATATTTTGGTGTAAACGTAATTTACATTTATTTATAAAATATATTAAATAATTTTAAAATTATTTTTACTAACATAGTGCGGTGTTGATCGGAGAATGTTGATTTTTAATATAATGCATTTTATTGTGTGGTTTTTTATGAAAATATTAGTTAATAATATTGATCTTTATTTAAGTATATTAACTATACGGTTTTATTAAACGGCATAGCATGATTATGTTAATAAAATATTAAAAATACCATATGATGTAATTAATGGAGGAGTTGTGGCTAATAGGGGAATTAATAAAGTTATTTTAATAGGGTATCTCGGTCAGGAACCAGAGGTTCGTTATATGTCTAGTGGTAATATGGTTACTAATATTTCAGTAGCTACTACTGAATCCTGGAAAGATAAACAAACTAATGAATTTAAAGAAAAAACTGAGTGGCATCGTGTAGTGTTATTTGGGAGATTAGCAGAAATTGCATCAGAATATTTGCATAAAGGTTCTCAGGTATATATTGAAGGATCGTTAAAAACTAGAAAATGGCAAAATCAAAATGGACAAGATCGGTATATTACTGAAATTATTGTTAGTATCGGAGGCGCAATGCAAATGTTAGGTAGCCGTCATTCAGGAGAACATGTATCGTTAGATAATCAGAACGTAATGAATAGCGGCGATAAAACCATATCGAATGATGTATCGGGTGCCCCATCCGATGTTAATTTTGATGATGAGGATATTCCTTTTTAGACGACCTGTATCTATTAAAAATTAATAAGTCATTTTTTTATTATTGCGTAGGCGTATATGGGTTGGATTTTCAAATAGTTATTTTTACGTTTATATACACTTATAAACATAACATGCATAAATTATATTTTATATTTTTAGTATACCAATAAAAATTTGATATTGTTGTTGTGTTTTTAAGCTACAATTTAATTAAATATGTGTCTATATGCTTGCTGCTATTTAACCAATATGATCATATTAAAGAGTGTTAGATGTTTTAAAATCTATTGCAACATGCATACCGAGGCCACTTAAATAAAAATCATAAAATTTATATTGTTAGAGCAAATATAAAAATATTTCATTTCTTGTAAGTAGTGTATAATTAAAGGTCGCATACATATATATGCGTGAATTTTATCACTTGTTTAATACTTTGTGAGTATGCCATGCTTATACACAATATGAAGTAAATATCAAAACTAAATACTATATTTGTAGGAAGAATATTTGTTTTTTTGGATACGGTTGAGATTTAAAGCATGGAGATTTTTTTTACGATTCTTATTCTTACTTTGGCTGTCTCTGTTTCAGGAGTTATAACACGAATTTTGCCGTTTCAAATGCCATTACCTCTAATGCAAATTGTATTAGGGGCTTTATTAGCTTGGCCTAGATTTGGATTACATGTAGATTTTAATCCTGAATTATTTTTATTGCTTTTTATTCCCCCGTTATTATTCTCTGATGGATGGAAAACGCCAATGCGTGAGTTTTTACGTCATGGAGGAGAAATTGTTATATTAGCATTGGTGTTGGTGATTATTACTGTGGTTGGTATCGGATATTTAATTCATTGGATGATACCAGACATGCCTCTTGTAGCAGCATTAGCATTAGCAGCGGTTTTATCTCCAACGGATGCGGTAGCGCTTTCAGGTATTGTAGGAGAGGGACGTATTTCTAAAAAGCTTATGGATATTCTTCAAGGAGAGGCTTTGATGAATGATGCGTCAGGATTAGTATCTCTTAAATTTGCTATTTCGGTAGCTATGGGCACTATGGTTTTCAGTGTGAGTGGAGCTTCTATAGAGTTTATCAAAGTATCTATGGGTGGTTTATTAACAGGGATAGCTGTTACTTGGGGATATAGTAAGTCATTAAGGTTTATCACTCATTGGAGTGGTGGTGATCCTGCTACTCAAACAATACTTCTTTTATTGTTACCTTTTGCGGCGTATTTAGTTGCTGAGCATATTGGAGTATCTGGGATATTATCGTCAGTTGCTTCGGGCATGACTATTGGTCAATCAGGAATAATTCGTAATGCTCCGTTAGCTATGCGTTTAAGAGGGAATAGTGTTTGGACAATGTTAGAGTTTGTGTTTAATGGCATGGTGTTTATTATGTTGGGATTGCAATTACCAGATATTTTATCGACCTCTATTTCACAAGCAGAAATGGATCCAACTACTAAAACATGGATGTTATTTGTATATGTAATTCTTATTTATTTCGCGTTAATGATACTTAGATTTGGATGGTTGTGGTTAATGAAAAATATAAGTTTATATTGTATGACTAAACGTCCAATGGTATTTAGCGAATATAGTATACGAGAAATCCTAATTGCTTCTTTTGCTGGAGTACGTGGTGCTATTACATTAGCAGGAGTACTTTCAATACCGCTTTTTTTAAGAGATGGATCAGTTTTTCCTTTTCGTTATCAATTAGTTTTTATTGCTACTGGTGTTATTTTATTCTCTTTATTATGCGGTGTCATTGTTCTGCCGTGGTTGTTGCAGGGAATTATAGTATCTGATAAATTATTACAACGCAAAGAAGAGCGCATGGCACGGGCTATAGCGGCAGAAGTAGCTATTGAAAGTTTATATAAACTAGAAGAACGATTAATGCATAGCCAAGAAGAAAACATTGATAGTCAAATTATTAATGAGGTAAGCGCGCGTGTTATCGGTAACTTACGTCGTCGTATAGACGGAAATAATGACGTAAATTCTATGTTAACTGAAGAGTTAGAGAGGCGGATGAGATTAAATGCATTACGTGCTGAACGAGGAGAATATTATCATTTACGCGCGCAACAAAAAATTAGTAATGAAACATTAACTAAATTATTACGCGACTTAGATTTTTTAGAAGCTTTATTAGCGGAGAATGAATAATATTATTTTATTTTGATCAGGCCGATTGCGATTTATAAATATTTACATCATTAATGTTGATAAATTTTAAGAAATTAACAGAAACTGATATGCAAATCATACGAATACTATTGTCATAGTCTATTTATATAATAAAGAGCGTTTACATATATTATAAAATACATCATTATTGTTATGGCTGTTATGTATTGACGTAAAGATATAACTTGTTAATAAAAATGAAATTTTTATGGATATTTAATTAGGCAAACAGTTGACTTACATGAAGGATAACCTTATCCTTTGAAAAGGTAATTGAAGAATTATTAAGGATGTGTCTTTATTTTAGAAGTTATAAATATTAATGTTACTGTTCTTTTGTCTCGTTGTAAATGTTTATAAATAGTTAATATGTAATTTTCAGTGTTAAGTGTATATATTACTCAATGCACATAAAAAGATGTTGCGTTGAGTTTTATTTTTTCAAGTGATTGTGTTTAATAAATAATTTATGGGTTATGTGGCTGGCGTTTTTGGTATGAAGATTAAGAGATTTTCTATAAATTAATTTATATTTTTAGTTAGTAGCTTCTTAGTGTACGTTAAATGTTATTTAACGGGGTTTTTTAGAAGAAAATTGTTTAAATCAAGTGATATAATTATTGTGGATTGATGTTAAATAAAAAAAATAACTCATTTTAATTAAGGGGTAACGATGATGATTAGAAAGTTTAAAATTACCCTTGCTTGGAAAATTTTTTTTGCTTTAAACTTGGGTATTGTTTTAGGAATTGTATTGCATAATCAAACAGAATTAAAAGATTGGATGATCATGACATTCCTATCTCCAGCTGGAGAAATTTTTATTCGTATGATAAAAATGATCGTGGTTCCCATTGTAATGGCTACATTGGTAGTTGGAATCGCTGGTATTGGAGATGCAAGAAAATTGGGAAGTATTGGTTTGAAGACTATTATTTATTTTGAAATTATTACAACACTTGCTATAGTACTTGGTGTAGCTTTTGCTAATTTGCTGCATCCTGGTTATGGCATTGACATGTCTCTTCTTTCGAAAACGGATATTTCAATGTACGAGCAAACTACATCTGAAATACAATCAAACTTAGTGAATACTATGCTATCGTTGATTCCTTCGAATATTATTCATTCTATGGCTAAAGGAGACATGTTACCAGTTATTTTTTTCTCAGTAATTTTTGGACTTGGATTGGCTACATTGCCAGAAAAAACTAAAAATCCATTATTAGAGATTTTTAATTCTGTAGCGGATACTATGTTCGAAGTAACACATATAGTAATGCGTTATGCTCCTATTGGGGTATTTGCTTTAATTTCAGTTACAGTTGCGACTTTTGGATTTAGCTCTTTGCTACCTCTTACTAAACTTGTATTATTAGTTTATGGTGCTATTGTTTTTTTTGCATTAGTAGTATTGGGTATAGTGGCGCGTATATGTAATCTTAGAATTTGGAAATTAATTTGTATTTTAAAAGAAGAACTAATTTTATCTTTTTCTACTGCTAGTTCAGAGACTGTATTACCACGTATTATAGAGAAAATGGAAGCTTATGGAGCTCCGTCAACTATTACTGGATTTGTAGTGCCTACTGGTTATTCTTTTAATTTAGATGGATCAACTTTATATCAAAGTATTGCTGCTATTTTCATTGCACAATTGTATGGTATTGAATTATCTTTAAGTCAAGAAATTATTTTAGTATTGACTTTAATGATTACTTCTAAAGGTATCGCTGGTGTTCCAGGAGTTTCCTTTGTAGTATTGTTAGCTACATTAGGTAGTGTAGGTATTCCATTAGAGGGATTAGCGTTTATAGCAGGAGTGGATAGGGTTTTAGACATGGGTCGTACAGCATTAAATGTTATAGGCAATGCTTTAGCGGTGTTAGTAATTGCAAAGTGGGAGAATCAATATGATACTGAACAAGCGCTAATATATGAATCAGAGATGCTATCTAATAAATAAATAGTAAATAATATGTTCATTATTTTCGTAATTATTGAAGAAATAGGATTATACATGTTTAGTATTGTCAAGTGTTTCTTGTTTCAAAAATAAAATGCATGCAAATAATGATAAAAATCTTAGTCATATTGTGTGACTACGTGATTGTTTTATGTAAGTAACTGTGGGAGATATGAGCAAGTCCATAGAGATAGGTAAGGTAAGGATTATTCGAAAGTAATTTGTTCGTTTACTGTTTATTGGTGTTTTATTATTACGATTGTTATTAGATTTATAAAATACGTGCAGCGATAGCCTCGATTTCTATTTTAGCATTTTTTGGTAATTTAGAAACCTCTACGCAGGAACGTGTTGGTAAAATTGCATCTTCATAAGAAGAAGATGAATGAAAAAATTTTATATAGCTAGCATTTATAATAGGTACATCATTGATATCAATGATAAATAATGTAGTTTTAATGATATTGTTGATTTGTAGACCAGCCGCTTCTATGATATTTTTGATATTTTCTAGTGATTGATACGTTTGATCGTAAACGTTGTCAGGAATAACATTTGTATCCGGCCGTATTCCTATTTGCCCGGATACAAATGTTATGTTTCCTATGTCTATCGCCTGCACATAAGGTCCAAGAGGTGTGGGAGATTTTTTTGTATTGATAACGTGAAGCATATAATTTTCCTAATGATTTGCGTGAAAAAATAAAGTATTAATTTTAGCCTTATATAAAAATATAATAAACCTCATTCTTATTATTGTGTATTAAAATTAGTGGAATCAGGAAGTAATGTTGCCAAAATCAGAGCTTTGACAGTATGTAATCGGTTTTCGGCTTGATCAAACACTACACTATACGGAGATTCGAATATATCATTCGTTACTTCTAGCCCATTTTTTAAATTATATTGTCGTGCTATTTTTTTGCCAATAGTGGTTTTGTTGTTGTGTAATGCCGGCAAACAATGTAAAAATTTTACATTTGGGTTATTGGTGTTTTGGATCATACGGTGATTTACTTGATACGGAGATAATAAAGAAATACGTTCTTTCCACACTTTTTCATTTTCTCCCATAGATACCCATACATCAGTGTATAAAAAATCTACGTCCTTTATTCCGATAGGGATATCTTCAGTAAGCGTAATATTTCCATTATTACGTTGCGCAATATTTTGACAATTTATAAATAGTTCTGGTGTTGGCCAAAACATTTTAGGTGATACTAATCTTAAATCAAATCCCATTATTGCTGCGGCTTCTAATAAAGAATTACTAATGTTGTTTTTTGCGTCCCCTATATAGGCTAACTTCATTTGATGAAACGTTTTATGCGGTAGTTGTTCCTTCATAGTCATAAGATCGGCAAGTAATTGTGTTGGATGAAATTTTACAGTAAGTCCATTCCATACTGGTACTCCAGAATATTGTGCAAATGTAGTGACTGTATCTTGACTGTAACCACGATATTGAATCCCGTGATACATCCGTCCTAATATTTTAGCAGTATCTTTAATAGATTCTTTATGTCCAATTTGACTAATATTTGGAGTCAAACAGGTCACACATGCGCCTTGATCAAATGCCGCTACTTCAAAAGCACATCTTGTTCTAGTTGAATGGTTTTCAAAAATGAGTACAATATTTTTTCCGTTTAATTTTTTAATTTCAGTGCATGTATTTTTTTTGTATTTTAAATAACTGGATAATTGCAATAGATAATGAATTTCATTTATAGTGAAATCTATTAATCGTAAAAAAGATCGTTTATATAGTTGATTCATATGACATTTACCTATTTGTTGATATTTATATAAATAACGTGGTTATTTATATTTCAATGAAAAATGTCATTTAAAAAAAATTTTTTGTTGTGTGATATTTAAATTTTTTAAATGCGTGGAAATTAATTTTGATAAATGTAGTGCGACAATTATTTAATAAATTAATTAATAATAACGAAATAAATTTATTATTAAAAATTTTGTATACTTAGAATACGAATACAAACTTTATTCTCCAAGTTATTTTTATTTAGATATTGTTATATAAAATGATCATAGTTTCTTCATGATAGCACATTGATCAATCAATTTATTTTGAATTTGTTTATAATAATTTAATAGTGTTTGTTTGTTTTTGATGACAGATTTTGGCGCGTGCTTCATAAAATTATTGTCACTTAGTAGTTTTTGTATTGCTTCAATTTTACGATTTATTAATTCTGATTCTTTTTTTAATCTATTTATTTCTCTTTCTTTATTAAATGTGTCTGGTATACGTATTAATAATTCTGATGAATCTAAGGGTATTGTTACTGATTTTGAATAGATCGTGCCTTTTGATATGAAATAGATACTTTTTAATCGAGCAATATGACATAAAATATTAGAATTTTCTGTAATGCGTTTTTTTACTTCTAATGAAGTATCCCTAAACGCTATTTGTAGGGGTGTATTGTATGATATATTCATGTTTATACGAGTGGTGCGTATTGCTATAATAGCATTTTTAATCCATTCAATATCTATTACGGATTTCATGTCAATTACGGATTCATCGTATTTTGGAAATGGTTGTAACATGATAGTTTTTCCATTATTCCCAGTAATTATTTTAACTTCTTGCCAAATTTTTTCTGTAATAAAAGGAATAATGGGGTGTGCTAATCGCAGTAATGATTCTAGTAATGTGATTAATGTGTAACGTGTACCTCTTAGTTCTAATGCATTCCCATTATAGAATATTGGTTTCGTTAATTCTACGTACCAATCACAAAACTGATGCCAAATAAATTCATGTAAAATATTGGCTATTTTATCAAAACGATAAATTTCTAATTTTTTATGAAAAATTTGTACTGTTTGATGAAATTTTGTAATGATCCAACGATCTGCCAAGGAAAATGATTTTTCATGGACAGATATACCACAATCTTGATTTTTGGTATGCATAATAACAAAGCGACTAGCATGCCATAATTTATTGCAAAAATTATGATAACCTGTTAGTCGTTGCATATCCCAATGTATATCGCGTCCAGATGATGCTAATGCTACTAAGGTAAATCGTAAAGCATCAGTTCCGTGGGGTTTAATTCCATTAGGAAATTGTTTTCTAGTATATTTTACAATTTTATTAGATAATTGAGGTTGTAACATGTTTTGTGTACGTTTTTCTAATAAATTTTCTATTGAAATACCATCTATTATGTCTATTGGATCAATAATGTTGCCTTTAGATTTAGACATTTTTTGACCTAATTCGTCGCGTATAAGGCCAGTAATGTATACAGTTTTAAAAGGAATTTGTGCTGATCCGTTATCATTTTTAATGAAATGCATAGTTAACATAATCATTCGTGCGATCCAAAAAAATATGATGTCAAATCCACTTATTATAATGTTAGTAGGATGAAAAACATTTAATAAACTAGTATTTTTAGGCCAACCTAAAGCTGCAAATGTCCAAAGACTTGAAGAAAACCATGTATCTAATACATCTTTATCTCTATGTAATATTACGTCATTATTTAATTTATTTTTTATTCTGATATCTTGCTCGCAGTGTCCTACGTATATTGTGTTGTTATCATCATACCAAGCAGGGATTTTATGTCCCCACCAGATTTGACGAGAGATGCACCAATCTTGAAGATTGTTCATCCAACTGAAATACATATTTTTATATTGTTTCGGAACAAAATTAATTATATTTAGATTTACCGCCTTTATCGCGTGTTGTGTTAAGTGTTTAACCCGTATATACCACTGATTAGTTAACATGGGTTCAATTATAGTGCCAGTGCGATCACTATACGGAATTGTTAAATCGTGAGGCTCTATATTATGTAACAATTTAAGCGCATTGCATTCGGAAATTATTTTTTTTCGTGCATTATTGCTGTCAAGATTATGAAATATTTGGGGAACGTTGTAGTATAATTGATCGGTAAGCTGTCCATCATTGTTAAACACTTCTAGTTTTTTAAGAATTTTACCATCAAGCGAAAAAATGTTTATCATAGGTAATCCATGTCTTTTTCCTATAATATAATCATTAAAATCATGGGCAGGAGTTATCTTAAGACAACCAGTTCCTTTAAACATGTCTACATTTTTATCAGAAATAATAGGAATACGTCTATTAGTTATGGGTACTATAACGTATTGTCCGATTAAATTTTTATAGCGAGTATCTTCTGGATGTACTGCAACGGCAGTATCTCCTAATATAGTTTCTGGTCGTGTTGTTGCGACAATTAAGTGATTAGAATTTGCACTGATAGCAGAATTATCTAATTTATAGTATAAATACCACATAGAACTTTTTGTTGGTTTATTTATAACTTCTAGATCAGAAATTGCGGTTTGTAATTTATAATCCCAGTTTACTAACCTTTTTCCTCTATAAATTAAATTATTTTGATACAAACGAATGAAAGCCTCTGTTACCGCATAAGACATTCCCTCATCCATGGTGAAACGCTTGCGCTTCCAATCTACTGAATTTCCTAATCGTTTCATTTGGTAGGTAATAAATTGTTCGGATTGACTTTTCCATGCCCAAATATTTTTTATTAATTCATCTCGTGTGTAATCATGCCTTGTTTTACCTGTGTTGTTATAAATTTTATGTTCCACTAGTATTTGTGCGGCAATCCCAGCATGATCTGTTCCTGTTTGCCATAAAGTATTCTTACCCTGCATTCTTTGGTAACGAATTAAAACGTCCATAATAGTTTGTTGAAATGCGTGTCCGAGATGTAATTGTCC